>CABSNA010000175.1 GCA_902478865.1 uncultured Collinsella sp. | reverse complement strand
GCGATCTTGCCGGCGTCCTTGGTGGCCTGACGCTGGGCGTCGTTGAAGTAGGCCGGGACGGTGATGACGGCGTCGGTGACGGTCTCGCCCAGATACTTCTCGGCGTCGGCCTTCATCTTGGCGAGCGTCATGGCGCTCACCTGCTCAGCGGTGTAATCCTTGCCCTCGATGTCGACGACGGCACGGCCACCCTGGCCCTCCTTGACCTCATACGGCACGGTCTTGATCTCGGAGGTGCACTCGGAGTACTTGCGGCCCATGAAGCGCTTGATGGAGAACACGGTGTTCTTGGGGTTGGTGACAGCCTGGTTCTTAGCGGCCTTACCCACGACGCGGTCGCCGTCGGCACGGAAGCCCACGACGGACGGGGTGGTGCGGTCGCCCTCGGCGTTCACGATAATGGTCGGAGAACCGCCCTCGAGGACGGCCATTGCGGAGTTAGTAGTACCAAGGTCGATACCAAGAATCTTGCCCATTAGAAATTCCCTCTCTCTTGTGCGTTTACACCGACTCGGCGGTCTGCCGAGCGGTGTTTCGGCTTGTCTTTCAGGATGTAGTGTATCCCCTTATGGGCCGGAATATACAAAATCTAAGTCAATTCATATAAGATTTCTTATTGCTGAGAGTTTAGGTTCTTAAATGCGCAGGTAGACGCACTGTTTGAGTTCTCGGCAAATCTATCGAGATCTATGTAGAGATGGCTGAGGTTTGCGTCCGGGGGTGCCTGGGGGCCGTCTTGCGGAAAGCTCATCCCGGTTTGAGCGTGGATTCCGGGTCGCAGTTTCCGTCTGAAGGCTCAACCGGAAACCGTATCCCGTTTTGAGAGCTGATACCGGCTCGCATTTTCCGCTAGCGGGCCTAACCGGAAACTGCAACCCGTTTTTCGACAAAATAATGGGATGCGGTTTCCGCAAGCACGCTCAATCGCCCTATATTTCAAGTCACCTTTAGCTAACATTTATGTAGCTCAACGGCCCCACCTGCGCGTTTTTTAGTAAACCTTGGCATACTCGGCGAACGGTATGAAGATGCCGGCCAGAGGGTATTGCAAACGGTCGCTCCCGTGGTATGTTTTTGCCCGAATCAAACCGGCGCGCATCGCCTGTAGCGTCGGTCAACAGAGAGGAAACTACCATGGCTCATCCCGTAATTGATGCCGACGAGTGCATCGCTTGTGGCGTTTGCGTCGACTCCTGCCCCGCTGGCGTTCTGGAGCTCCAGGACGTCGCTACCGTCGCTGACGAGGACTCCTGCGTCGCCTGTGGCGCTTGCCAGGACGCTTGCCCCGCTGGCGCGATCACCGAGATCGTCGAGGAGTAACAACTCCCCCACTTGCACACTCAAAAGTACACCGTGCACAAAAAAGGAGGCTTCCGCATCGCCGCGGAGGCCTCCTTTTGCATATGTGGGCAGCTAATTTGGAGCGGGACCCTTGGCAGTTGCGGTGGAATAGTTCCTGTTTTATGTCTTGGATGCCGATTTTAGGAACTATTTCACCGCAACTTATAGATGCGGCGTCGACTAGGACAAATCGTCTTCGTAGGGCATCAGGTCTGCTAGGTAGCCTTTTTCCTTGAGCATCGCCTCGATCTCGTCGAGGGTCTGTTCGTCCTCCGCCGCAATGCGATGGAAGTGGTAGCCGCTGGTCACCGTCAGCAGCGGAAAGCTCTTGCCGCTCTCGATATCGCGCAGATAGCGCTCGACATCGCGACGATTGCGGATGTCCAGGTCGGCCGTAATCTTACCGTACACGCGGTGATTGACAATCACGTTGAGCACGGCGCCGCCGGCGTCGACGATACTCGTGAGCTCATCGCCTGCCTGCTCCACGCTGTGGCGAACCTTGACCAAGCGCGTAGGCACGGCGGGGCTGCTGGGGGCCTCCTGCAGCACGTAGCCGCGATTGGTCGCCACGATATCGTGTCCATCGGCACGCAGCAGGGCGATGTCTTGCACGACAATCTGGCGGCTCACACCCACCTCGCGAGCAAGTGCACTACCGGAGACGGGGTCTTTGGCTCGCTCGAGCACGCCCATGATGGCACGGCGACGCTCGCGGGCGTCCATTATTTACCGTCCAGCAGACGCAGGTGCTTAAGCGAGAGGTCGAGGATCGGCGCGGAGTGCGTCAGGGCGCCCGAGCTAATAAAGTCAACGCCCAGGTCGGCAAGCGCGCGGATATTGCTGGCATCCACGTTGCCCGAACACTCGGTCTTGGCACGGCCGGCGATAAGTTCAATCGCGGCAGCCATATCGTCGTGGGTCATGTTGTCGAACATGATGATGTCGGCGCCGGCCTCCATGGCCTCGCGCACCATGTCCAGGTTCTCGCACTCGATCTCGACCGTCGTGGTAAACGATGCATGGGCGCGCGCCATCTCAATCGCACGCGTCACGCCACCGGCGGCATCGATGTGGTTGTCCTTGAGCATGACGGCCGTCGACAGGTTGTAGCGGTGGTTGCTGCCGCCGCCAATCTCAACCGCCGCCTTCTCAAACACGCGCATGCCCGGCGTGGTCTTGCGCGTGTCGACGAGCACGGTCTTGGTTCCCTCGAGCGCCGCGGCCATGCTGTGTGTATAGGTAGCGATGCCGCTCATGCGCTGCAGGTAGTTGAGCGCCACGCGCTCGCCCGAAAGCAACACGCGCGCGTCGCCGCGCACCTGGCCCACGTGATCGCCGGCATGCACCTCGTCGCCATCCGAGACATCGAACAACACGGAGCTCTGCGAATCCAGCAGCTCAAAGGTGCGAGCGAACACATCCAGGCCGGCAATGATGCCATCGGCTTTGGCGATAAGCTCCACCGTGGCGGGACGCGCCGTGGGGCACACGCTCGCCGTGCTCACGTCCTCAAACGTGATGTCCTCGCGCAGGGCCTGCAGAATCAGATCATCGACGACGAGCTTCATGGTAATGGGATTCATGGTCTACTCCTCCACGGCCTGCGTGCCGGCGGCACGGGCCAAATCATCGATTGCCAGAGGGTCGGCGCCCAGGGCGCGATGACGGCCATCGAGCGCGGGATCGCCCGCCTGCTCCACTGCGAGCGACTCGCCGGTGCGCATGTACCACGCGGCGCGACGACCCCAGACCAGCGCCTCGAGCAGGCTGTTGGAAGCCAGGCGATTCTTGCCGTGAACGCCGTTGCAGGCCGTCTCGCCCGCGGCGTAGAGCTCGGGCATCGAGGTGCGGCCGTCCTTGTCGACCCACACGCCGCCCATAAAGTAGTGCTGCGTCGGCGTAACGGGAATGGGCTCATCCAGGATGTCGCGACCGTCCTCCAGGCAGCGCGCGCGGATGTTGGCGAAGTGCCCGGTCACCACGTCGCGCTCGACGGGGGCAAAGCTCAGCCACTCGTGCTCGGTGCCGTCCTGCTTCATCTGCTCGCGAATAGCGGCGGCGACCACATCGCGCGGCTGGAGCTCATCGGTAAAGCGCTCGCCGGCGGCGTTAAGCAAAATCGCGCCCTCGCCGCGGCAGCTCTCGCTGATCAGGAAGGTGCGGCCCGGCTGCGGCGAGAACAGCCCCGTGGGGTGAATCTGCACGTAGTCCAGGTGCTCCATCTTAATGCCATGCTCCTGAGCAATGTAGCAGGCATCGCCCGTGAGCTGCGGGTAGTTGGTCGAATGGTCGTATACGCCGCCGATGCCGCCCGTTGCCCACAGCGTGTGGCGGGCATGGATCTTAAACGGCTCGCCGGCATGCGCGCCCTCGGCGGCATTTACCAGCTCGTCGGCGGGACGAACCGAGTTGTTCTCGTCCACGGGAACGGCGACGATACCGGTGCACACCGTGGCGCCGTCACGCTCGCCCGTCAGGATGTCGGTCATGGCCACGTGCTCCAAAATCTGCACGTTGTCCAGCTTGC
>CABSNA010000174.1 GCA_902478865.1 uncultured Collinsella sp. | reverse complement strand
CATTTCTAGCCTTGATACGAGGACGCCTTCGGAGGCGTCTTGCCCTTCAGGACCTTATGGTAGTAATCGTAGGTGAGCGGCGTCTCGTCACTCAAGCGCTCGGCATCCTCGACCTCGCCGATAAACAGTAGATGCGTGCCCACATCCACAGTGTCGATCAAACGGCAGCTAAACAGGGCCGTCGCGTGCTCGGGCACATAGGGCATGCCCAAAGCCGTCTCGCGGGTCTCGTATTTGGCAAACTTGTCATAATCGCTGCTGGTGCGGAACCCAAAGTTACCGATGTAGAGCATGTCGGCGGTCTGATCGATCACGGTCAGCGCGAACGCTTTGGCCGATGCGATGACGCCCGAGGTGACGTTGTCCTTGTTCACGGCAACCGAAATGCGCGGCGGCATGGACGTCACCTGCACCGCAGTGTTGATGACGCAACCGGCGCGCAGCCCGTCTGCCGCGGCGCTCACCACGTACAGACCGCTCGGCATGGTAAAGAACGCAGTTTTGTCCATAACGATCACTCCCCTAACCCGGGTTGGAACCTCATGGATGTATGTACCCACAAAAAAGGCGGTGCCCATAACGGATGCCGCCTTTGAGACATATGTGTCAGAACAGTAAGAAAGATGAGACGCCCGCAGTTGCGGTGAAATAGGGACTGAATAGCCCCTCAAACAGGCAAAACAGTCCGTATTCCACCGCAACTTATACAGAACGCCTAGCGATTGCGCTCCTTGAGGGCGCGGTCGATCTCGCGCTGGACATCGCGCTTGGCCATATCCTCGCGCTTGTCGTAAAGCTTCTTGCCGCGGCCTAGGCCCAGCAGCAGCTTTACGCGGCCGTCGGTATTAAAGTAGAGCTCCAGCGGCACCAGCGCATAGCCGCGGTTGCGCAGCTTACCGTCGAGAAAGTCAATCTCCTTGCGGTGCAGCAGCAGACGACGGCGGCGATCAGGGTCGCGGTTCCACACGCCACCATGGCTATAAGGGTGGATATGCAGGCCCACGAGCCAGCACTCGCCGCCACGAATCAGTGCAAAGGTATCGGTAATCTGGCACGCGCGCTCGCGAATCGACTTGACCTCGGTACCGCTCAGCTCAATACCGCACTCAAACGTCTCATCGATAAAGTACTCGTGATGAGCCGAGCGATTCTTGGAAATGAGCTTGCGCTCGCGCTTACTGGGCATTGCCGGCCTCCTTGGCGCCATCGGCGTTTGAGCCCACAGCCTCGCGCTTTGCCTTGCGCTCGGCGTTAAGCTCGGCATCACTCTCGCGCACCAGCTTGATAATCGCCGCGCACGCCTCTTCGCCCACCAGGTCGCGGGCACGGACCGTCAGGCGCGTAGCCTCCTGCTTGTCGCCGACGCTCGCAGCGTCGGTCGCACACATGATCAGGCAGATGGCAATCTCGGCCGAAGGCGAGGTCGGCACGCCCTGCAGGGCGAGCTCACCCATCACATGGTCGTCACTCTCGTCCGCGGCATCCGGATAGGTGGTATGGATCTTGTTGAGCAGGCGCGTCGTATGCGCATCGTTGGGCGCCAGGCGCAGCGCCAGACGCGCGCAGCCCACGGCAGCCGAAATGTTCTCGGTCTCGGGCTCCAAGAAGTACTGACCCAAGTTGGTGTAGGCGCGTGCGGCGCACTTACCGTCGCTCGCGCGCTCCAGCACCGAGAACGAGAGCGATGCCCACTCCTGCTTGTCCTCGAGCGCGCGGAACAGCTCGGCCAAGTCCAAGCGATAGTTGCAGTTCATGGGATCCCAACGCACGGCCTGCATCAGGGCATTCCGAGCACTCACATAATCCTGCTGGCGGATGTAGGCAAACGCCATGTCGGAGTACAGGCGGTCAAAGGGAACCTCGACCTGTACCAGCTCGCGCGGATCCTTCTCCACGCGGCGATAGGCCAGGCGCTCAAACTTGCTGTCGAAGCTAAAGTACTGGCGCTTCTCCTCCGTCTTGCACTCAGCGTCGATATACTCCTCGGCGAGCTCCACCAGACGCTCAAGCAGCGGCGTCGCCGTAGCTAGGTCGCCCTGCGCCAGATAGTTCTCGGCATACGTGATGTCTTCCAAGCTGATAGGCAGATCCATGACAACTCCTCGGTCCGGGCGGCAGACTCAACGCGCGCCTTAAATATCGGTCAATACACAAAACCCGGGTCTCTTACGAGGCCCGGGCGTTCAATTTTGGTAGCCCGT
The DNA here is from genome assembly GCA_902478865.1 of uncultured Collinsella sp. Taxonomy (GTDB): domain Bacteria; phylum Actinomycetota; class Coriobacteriia; order Coriobacteriales; family Coriobacteriaceae; genus Collinsella. Next base: position 1,674 of record CABSNA010000174.1, on the reverse strand, counting down.
ACCAGATTCGAACTGGTGATCTCCGCCTTGAGAGGGCGGCGTCCTAAACCGCTAGACGAACGGGCCATATGTAGCAAATGCAATGGCTGGGATGGAGGGAGTCGAACCCCCATTGACGGAACCAGAATCCGCTGTCCTGCCATTAGACGACATCCCAATGACTGCATCGCTGCGCTCGGCTGTGCCTTTGCGCAAGAAAGAAATATACGGGAAGTCCGGCCGTGACGCAAGCCCCAATTTTGACTTTTTTGAAATTCAGTCAAATACGGCCAACCCGTGAAGGACCTGTGAAGCCAACCGCTGTACACGAAGGGCAAAACGCCGCGAGCGGTAGCCGTCAACCGTTGGCAGATTCTACCGCGAAAACGATAGCACCAGGCAACACAATCGAAGTATCAATGATCACGTAGATATCGAGGCGCCATGGACGAAGAGCTTGATTACCTATGGGAGACCCTGGGCCTCGAGATCACTGCCGACCTTTGGCCCGAACGGGACAAAATCCATCCCACACTGCGCCCCGCCATTACTGTGGTGCAGGCAAAATACCGCCGTGCATCCTTTTTGATCATGCGGATGTCATGGCACGCGGGACTCCCCGACCTTAAGCGAATCCAGGCAAGCCTCGTCGAGTTGTCCGGTATGCCGACCGTCATATCCGAGACGCACCTGGAGCAGCGCCAGCGCGAGCGACTGCAACAGCAGCGGATTCCCTTTATCTGCCCCGGCGTTCAGGCATATCTGCCCTTTATGGACGAGGAGTACTGGAGCGGCAAGCCCAACAAACACGTAAAGGTCTACGATCCGCACGAATGGGCACAGCTGGCGGACTGACTGGGGCAGGCCCGCCGGCGGAAAGTGCGTCCCAGATTTCAAGCTCAAACTGGTCCCCACTTTCCCGTCGAGCCCTCAACCGGAAACCGTGTCCCACAATCGAAGCTCAGAATGGGACGTGCTTTCCGCAACCGGCCACTTTGGGAAAGCGCATCCCATTCTGGAAGCGAATTCCGGGTCGCACTTTCCGCAGCCGCTACAGCAACGCCTCGGCCCAAGCCGATTCCCTAAAGCCTGGAATCACAAAGTCGTCGCCCACCAGCAGCGGACGCTTGACCAGCATGCCGTCGGTCGCCAGCAGCTCGTAGCACTCCCGATCCGTCATGCCCGCATCCAGACGCGCCTTCAGGCCCAGCTCTCGATATTTCATGCCCGACGAATTAAAGAAGCGCCGCACCGGCAGCCCCGAACGAGCAATCCAGGTCGCAAGCTCATCAGCCGTGGGATTGTCCGTAACGATATCGCGGTCGATATACTCAACCCCATGTTCGTCCAGCCATGCCTTGGCCTTTTTACAGGTCGAGCACTTGGGATATTCAACAAACAATACGGTCATGGGAATCCTCCGAATGTAGATCGGCCAACGCAGGTACACACCATACGAGGCGCCTTCACATGATGAGGCAATTGTAGCCCACGGGTCACACGCTAAACGAACCGTACCCCGAATCCGCGTTTGATGAACGGCAGCAGCTCCATTGCCTCGGGCGTGATATGGCCCGCAACGTTCATGCGCTCGTCACCGGGAAGATCGACCCGCGCAATCTCAAGCTCGCCTTCGTAGCGCCCATAGCCGCCATTGCTCACAGCGATCGACCCCGCCTTTCGCGGCAGGCCGGC
>CABSNA010000173.1 GCA_902478865.1 uncultured Collinsella sp. | reverse complement strand
GTCTCGGCGTCCTCGGCGAACTTGACCGAGAAGCCGGCAGCGTTACCGCCGAGCTCAATGTCGGCATCGAGCAAGTAGGTGGAGCCGGCATCCGCGGCGAGCACCTGCTCGACCTTGCCCGACTCGCAGGAAAGCTCAAAGGCCTCGACTGCCTTAGCCTCGCCAAAGGCGCCAAGCATGCTGTCAGGGAGCTTGGTGCCGAGCGTTCCGTCGGCACGCTGAACGATCTCGAGAGGCATAAAGGTGCCACCCCACAGGTAAGAGCTGGGATCGCCACCCTCGTCACGCGTAGGAACCCAACCAAAGAGAACGCGGCGCTCGCCATCAAATGCGGTACGCGCGGCATAGTACGCGCGGCCATCGAATGAATCGTCAGCAGGAGTGATCCAAGGACCGTTGATGGAGCGAGACATGCGGTAACGGGTCTTGTTGCCATCACTGTACTCGGAGAACACCAGATACCACCAGTCGCCCATCTTAAAGAGATCAGGCATCTCGAACATGGTGTAAAGGCCCGGATTCCACCAGTCGCCCTGGAACTCCCAGGTATCCAGGTCCTTGGAGGTGAACTTGACCAGACGCCCGGTCATCAGACGCTTGTCCTCGCCCACGCGCGTGCCGAGGATGAGCATGTACTCTTCGTTCTCCTCATCCCAAAGCACAAAGGGATCGCGCCAGTTGCGGTCATCGTAACCTTCCTGGGGCGGAAGCAGCGTCTCGGCGATGTTCTTCTCCCACTTGACGGCGTCGTCACTCGTTGCGTGAAGAAGAACCTGCTTCATCAAGCGTGCGCGGACCTTATCGCGATTGCAACCAGTGTAGAGCGCATGGTACTTGTCGCCCACCTTAAACACCGTGCCGGCATAAACATACTGGTCGACTTCCTCGTCGCCGCCACGCTCAAGGCTCTCGCCAAAGTCCTTGTAGTTGACGAAATCCTTGGTCGTCGCGAGTGCCCAACCAAACGGCTCTCCGAAAGGACCGGGGTTTCGCGTGTCACGCTGGTGATAGAGATAGAACGTGCCGTCCTCGCCGTACGGCATGATGTCGCCTACCCAAATTCCCTCAGGCTGGTAATACACCTTGTGCATCCGAGACTTCCTTTCCCACAAGATACTAACTCGGTACAACTGCAAGATATGTCAATCGTTTTCATATGTCAAACGTTTTCACACTAATACGTCTTTTCGCAGTTCCAGTCGTCGGCAAACGGTTGACATATGGCGGCGAACGGTCATCAGAGGCGTTTGAGGAATTCTTTTGGCACGGGATGAACTACGCGGTTTTGCCCTCAATGAGTTCAACGGGGAGCTTGGTATTCGATTCGGGCTTTTCACCGTTAACAAGAGCGATGATGGATTGCGCCGCGAGCTCTCCGATGCGATCGATATCTTGACGAACGGTTGTTAAGTCAGGCATAAACGTCATAGTGCGGCGGGCGCCATCCGCGCCCACGACCTTAATATCGCCCGGAGCGCTCAAGCCGCGCTGCTTCATCACGTTAAGACAGATAGCCGCCATCGTGTCGTCTCCCGCAAAGATGCCGTCAATATCGGGGTTCTCATCGAGGATCTTCGCAACGACCGCACTCTTTTCGTCGTCGGACTTAACGAACTCGACCTCACGGACAAGCGCGGGCAAACCGGCCTGCTCCACAACATCGTGGTAGGCATCGGTACGCTTATTGGCAGGCATACGCATGCGGCTATTGTTGCGCAGGCACAAGATGCGCGAACACCCGTCATCGATCAGGCGACGCGTGGCAAGTTCGCCGATGCCATAGCTGTCGCTCGCAATCTGAACAGAGGTCTCGCCAAGGTCGCAGTCGATACCAACCAGACTCAAGCCCATCTCGGCATACGCCTCGGCACCGATATTAAGCGAGTTGACGATGACGCCATCAACCATATTGCGCCGAAGCATATCGATATAAGAACGCTCAAGATCAGGTCGATTGGCGCTATTGCACAGCAACATCTTAAAACCGTTTTCGGCCAGGGTACGCTCAACGGCTTGGACCGCTTGGGCATGAAACGGGCTGCTGACATAGGGGACTATCATACCTATTAGATTCAGGCGACCGTTGAGCATGGCACGGGCGATATCGTTGGGTGCATAGTTGATGCGCTTCATCGCGGCATGGACCTTATCGCGGGTCTCTTGACTAATATAGCCGCGATTATTAAGCACGCGAGATACCGTAGTGGGCGAAACCCCCGCCACCGCTGCAACTTCCTTGATGCCAGGCTTAGCCGTATCCTTAGAACGAGCACTCTCGCGAGCCATAGCACCCTCCCCCATCAACATGTCATACGTTTACATACGAACAAAGCATACCCCAACAATAGCCAAAGCAGAACGAAACAACACACCCGCAGAAAAGGGCACGACCCAACCACGAACCCCACGCGCACAAATAAAAAGGAGAGTTCCGCCTAAAGGGTGACTACACAGGACCCCAGCCGGGGCTGTTTGGGCTACCTCCCAAAACATTCCGCACTGATATTTTCTGTATTGAAGACGTCGATGATGCACCCGTATACCATTGACGTCGACACCATCAGATGCGGACCGCGCGGTGACCCCACATTCCGCTGGCGCCCACAGGGCTGCCCTCGTTTCCTGACATGTCCCGCGCGGGCCGCGGCGAGCCGAGACCGCCGCATGACCTAATAGGAGCATGGAGCGATACCGCGGACCCGAACAACCGCATTCTATCGCGCCCCGTCAGTGTGCCGTCTGCCCGGTCCAGGCGAGCACGGAAAGAACGGAGCGAGACATGCAAAACGAATCGACACCCGACGCCCGCGGGCCGGTCTTCTGCGGGGTCGACACCCACGCCGACTCGCACTGGCTGTGCGTCCTGGACTGGAGGGGCCGCAGGGTCCTGTCCCGCCGGTTCCCCGCCGACGCGGCGGGCTACGAGGCGCTCGCCGGGGCGATCGCCGCGGCCGGGGAGCCGGCCTGCATCGCGATGGAGGGGACGTCGTCCTACGGGGCGGGCCTCACCAGGCACCTCGCGTCGCTGGGGATGCCCGTGCGCGAGGCGCTCTCCCCGGCGAGGACGCAGAGGAGGCGCCCGGGGCAGGGGAAGTGCGACGAGGCGGACGCGGAGAGGGCCGCCCGCGCGGCGATGTCCGGCTCCAGGCTCGGGACCCCCAAGAGCCAGGACGGGTGGGTCGACGGGGTGCGCTGCATGCTCGCGGCGCGCTCCGGGGCGGTGAAGGCGCGGACCTCGGCGATCAACACCGCGAGGTCGCTGCTCACCACCGCGCCGGAGGGGCTCAGGTCGAGGTTCCGCGGGATGGCGGGGCCGAGGCTGATGGAGGAGCTCCCCTCCGTGCGCGCCGAGGGCGCGCTGGGCGCCGCGCTCGGCGCGCTGGCGGACCTGTGGGCGGCGGCGCGCGACGCGGCGCTCGACATGGAGCGCGCGATCGAGGCGTCCCTGGAGGAGAACTGCCCCGCGCTGCTGGCGATGTACGGGTGCGGGCCCGTGAGCGCGGCCAAGCTCGCGGTCGCGGCCGGGGACAACCCGGGCAGGCTGCGCTCCGAGGCGTCGTTCGCGGCGATATGCGGGGCCTGCCCCGTCCCCGCCTCGAGCGGCAAGACCGTGAGGCACAGGCTCAACAGGGGCGGCGACCGGCAGGCGAACAGCGCGCTGCACGAGATCGCGAGGCAGAGGGTCATGCGCGACCCCGAGACCGCCGAGTACGCCGAGAGGGCCAGGGCGCGGGGGAAGAGCGACAGGGAGGTCATGAGGTGCCTCAAGCGCTACGTGGCCAGGGAGGCGTACCGGGCGCTGATGCGCCCGCACGAGATCAGGAGGCCCGAGGACGCCTCGGAGCTCGTGGCGGCCAGGCGCGCGGCGAGGGTCAGCC
>CABSNA010000172.1 GCA_902478865.1 uncultured Collinsella sp. | reverse complement strand
GTGAGTGGCGGGCGCTGTGAGGCGTGCAAGGGCGACGGACAGATCAAGATCGAGATGCACTTCCTTCCCGATATCTACGTTCCCTGCGAAGTTTGCGGCGGTAAACGCTACAACCGCGAGACACTCGAGGTCACCTACCGTGGCAAGACCATCTCGGACGTGCTCGACATGAGCGTCACCGAGGCGCTGGCCTTCTTTGGGAATATCCCGCAGATTAAGCGCAAGCTCCAGACGCTGTACGATGTAGGCTTGGGCTACGTGAGCCTGGGCCAGCCCGCCACGACGCTCTCGGGCGGCGAGGCGCAGCGTGTGAAGCTCGCCAAGGAGCTTCATCGACGCCAGACGGGCAAGACGTTCTATATTTTGGACGAGCCGACGACCGGCCTTCATTTTGAGGACGTCCGCCAGCTGCTCGATGTGCTGCAGCGCTTGGTCGATGCGGGCAACACGGTGCTGGTGATTGAACACAACCTTGATGTCATCAAGGTTGCCGACCGCCTGATCGATATGGGCCCCGAGGGCGGTAACGGCGGCGGAACCGTCGTGGTTTCGGGCACACCGGAGCAGGTTGCGGACTGTCCGCAGAGTTATACGGGCAAGTTTTTGGCGCCGTTGCTCAGGCGTGACCGGGAGCGCCAGGCTCAACTTGATGCTCAATAAATAGGCGATTCAGTTTATGGGCGCCATCGACTCCTTGTGATTCGATGGCGCTTGCTGTGTCGAAGTGACGTATGCAGCCGAATTGGACATATACTTAATCCTTGCGTCCGAATGCGAGGGAAAGGATATGTCATGGCAAAGGCTGTAAAGACGCCAAAAACCAATGCGATGCGCGAGCTGGAAAGCGCTGGCATTTCCTATGTTCTACATACGTATGAAGACGATGGTGATGAGTCGGCGGGCCTGGGGGTCGCGATTTCGGAGCAGCTTGGCGAGGAGCCCGGTCAAGGATTTAAGACCTTGGTCTGCGTGACGCCGTCCAACGACCACGTCGTGTGCTGCATCCCTGTTGCCGACGAGCTCGATCTAAAGTCCGCCGCGCGTGCCGCGGGGGAGAAGTCCTTGGCCATGATGCATGTGAAGGACTTGCTTGCGACGACTGGCTACGTTCGCGGCGGCTGCAGTCCGGTCGGTATGAAAAAACGCTACCGGACGCTCATTGATGAGACATGTGTCCTTTGGGATACCATTTTTATTTCGGGAGGCAAGCGTGGTTATCAGCTCGAGCTTGCACCTGATGATTTAATTGCATTTTGCGGGGCGACAGTTGCCGCGATTACGAGAGAGGACTGAGCGATGCCGCAGGAAGAATTGAAGCGCGGAGCTCATTTTGCAGAAGAATCTGCGCCTCAGACACCCTCATCCGAAGCTTCTTCGTCGCGAGATGACACTGACGACATGGGCTCGTCGGACTACTCCACGGTTGGTCGTTCCGCCGGGCTTATGACCATCCTGACCATCGTGTCTCGCGTCACCGGTTTTATCCGCACGTGGGCAATGGCGGCCGCTATCGGCATGTCGCTGCTCTCGTCTTCCTATCAGGTCGCCAACAACCTGCCCAATATGCTCTACGAGCTCGTGATGGGCGGCATGCTCGTGACGGCGTTTTTGCCCGTGTACATGGGCGTGAGGCGTGAGCAGGGTCGCGAGGCCTCTAACGAGTACGTGGGCAACCTGCTCGGTATTCTGCTATTGGTGCTGGGTGGCATTTCGTTGCTGGGGACCGTGTTCGCCCCGGGCTTTATCTGGACGCAATCGTTCCTTTCGGGTGACGGCGGCAGCATGGATACCGCTGCGTTCATGTTCCGTTTCTTTGCCATCCAGATTCTGTTTTATGGTTTGGGCTCGGTGTTTTCGGGCGTCCTCAACGCACACCGCGACTACTTCTGGTCGACGTTTGCTCCGGTCCTCAACAATGTGATCGTCATTGCGAGCTTTATGGGCTTTGCGCCCGTGTCCGCACAGTTTGGCGAACGTGCCGGCATCATCTTGATTGCGGCCGGTACGACCCTCGGTGTCTTTGTTCAGATGGCATGTCAGATCCCCGCGCTTGGCAAGCACAGCGTGCATCCCCATATCCATATCGACTTTAAGGACCCCGCACTGCGCCAGACGATTGCGCTCGGTATCCCGACGCTGCTCGCCACGGTGTGCATGTTTGTCTCGACTTCTATCACCAACGCTGCTGCGCTGGTGGTCCAGCCCGAGACTGGTCCTTCCGTCATCGCCTATGCGCGCCTGTGGTACACGCTGCCCTACGCGCTGATTGCCGCCTCGCTTTCGACGGCGCTCTATACCGAGCTCTCTCACGACGCACAGGAGAAGGATTACGACAGCGTCCGCACGGGCATTTCGCGTGGCGTCGCCCAGATGCTGTTCTTCCTGATTCCATTCGCGCTGTACCTGATTGTCTTCGCGCGTCCGCTCAACATGATTTACTGCGCTGGCAAGTTCGATGAGTCCGGTGTGGCGCTGGTGTCGGAGTTCCTTATCTACCTGGCACTTTCCCTGCCGCTCTACGGCGTGGTCGTGCTGATGCAGAAGAGCTTCTCTGCCCTGCTCGACATGAAGCCCTATAGCCGCTATTGTCTGTATTCCGCCATCGGCCAGGCCGGCTCGGTTTTGCTGTTTGGCGTTGTGCTGGGCTTCGGTATGCCGGCAATCGCGCTTTCGTATGTCGTCGACTACGTGATCTTGGTCGGTTGCTCGCTGTGGTGGCTGCGTCGTCGCCTGCGTGGTCTTCAGGTCAAATCTATCCTGCATGGCGGGTTCTTTGGCCTTTTGCTCGGTGGCCTGGGTGCTGCCGCAGGCGCCGGCGTCATGTGGGCGCTTGAGCACTTTGTCGGGGCACTTGGCGGCTCGATTCTGATTACTCTTGGCTACGTTTGCGTTGCGGGTGTCGTCTCGCTTGCTGTTACCTTTGGCCTTGCCGTCGTCCTTAAGATGCCCGAGGTCTCGGCGCTGATTCGTCGCAAGTAGGTGCGCGTGGCCGGTCACGACAACATTCCAACGCTTGCCGAGCAGGTTTCGCGCGTTCCCACGCAGCCCGGCTGCTACCTTTGGAAAGACGCCAAGGGCGATGTCATCTACGTGGGCAAGGCGAAAAACCTGCGCGCCCGTATGCGTCAGTACGTGACGCTGCAGGACGAGCGCCAGAAGATCCCGCTGATGATGCAGCTGGTGGCGAGCTTTGACTATATCGTGGTGGAGACCGAGCACGAGGCGTTGGTGCTCGAGCGCAATTTGATTGGCCAGTACCATCCGTACTTTAACGTCGACCTCAAGGATGACAAGAGCTACCCCTTTATCGCCATTACAAAGGGCGACCTGTATCCCGCTATCAAATACACGCGTGAGCGTCATAAGCCGGGAACGCGCTATTTTGGACCTTATACCGATAGCCGCGCGGCACGTGAGACGATAGATACGCTGCGCAAGGTTATCCCCATCTGCTCCGCATCCTGTGCGGAGTGGCGTCGTTGTCGCCGTATCGTCGAGTCCCACAAGGGCGAGGAAGACATCGTCAATATGATTTGCGCGCAAAACGGGCGCCCCTGCTTTGACTACCATGTCGGGCGCGGCCCAGGTGCGTGTGTCGGCGCGATTTCCCCGGCAGACTATGCCAAGAACGTCAAGCGTGTCGAGCGCTTTTTGTCGGGCCATCGCAAGGATGTCGTCGATGAGCTGACCTCCGAGATGACGGATGCCGCTGAGGCGCTCGACTTTGAGCGCGCGGCACGCGTCAAACGTCGTTTGGAGGTCATCAGGGGTCTGGACGATCGTCAGCAAGTCGTTTTTCCCTCCAGTGTCGATATCGATGTCATCGGTTTCTATCGCGAGGAGACCATCTCCGCCGCTTGCGTCTTCGTCGTTCGCGAGGGCCGAACAGTTCGCACC
>CABSNA010000171.1 GCA_902478865.1 uncultured Collinsella sp. | reverse complement strand
CCCCCTGTTGTGGCGCACGACGTTCGTCTTAGCGCTGGCGTCGACGATACTCGCGCACGCGACGCGAAAGATCGGCAAGCTCGTCGCGATCGAGCTCTTCCAAATGCTCCAGATCATTCATAAAGCGCGCCATGGTGTCCTTTTGACGCATCTTGATAAGCGTATTGCAGTAGTTCACCGCCACGCCCGTGAGCATGGCGATGTAGAAGATGCTGATGACGCTCAGAATGACGGTAATGGCGCGGGCAATCGGTGTCTCGGCCGGAATGTCGCCAAAGCCGATGGTCGAGACCGTCTCAAAGCTAAACCACAGGCCATCGCCAAACGTGAGGGTCGTAGGCTCGGACAACCAGACGGCCGTCGAGCACAGCAGATAGAAGATGAGAAACAGGCCCGTGATGCGCGCGAAGCCAGCCTGGCGCAACACATCGACAAGCGTCCTCAACTTGTTCATCGCGACCCCTTTTCCCAGACGCCCAATCACGTTCGCTCGGTATTGTCCCACGCCTCCCCCGCAAACGGAACTAGTCATTGGGGACGTTCTTAAATGACTAGTCAAACAAGAACGTCCCCAATGACTGCCGGGCGGGAGCGTTTAGCGGTGCAGCCGCCGGCTAGGCAGGCTGAGCTGGTATCCTTATGCGGTAATGTCTCGATTCGTTAGGATTGCATGTGAGAGCTGCCACTGTCCTTCGTTCAGTTATATATCGCGCCCTGGCCATTGTGCTTGCCGCGCTTGCCGTGCTGAGTTCGATCGTGCCTGTCCAGGCTTTTGCCGATGACTCTAGTCAGCAAGTCAAAACGGTCCGCGTCGGCTGGCTCGTCAACAACGAGGGCTTCCAGGACGGCACCCCCGGCGAGCGCCTCTCGGGATGGGGCTACGAGTACCTCCAGACCCTGTCGTACTACACGCCCGGCTGGCGGTACGAATACGTCTCCGGCACCTTCACCGAGCTTATGGACATGCTCGAGGCAGGCGAAATCGACCTCATGCCCAACATCTCCTACTCCGAGGAACGCGCCCAAAAGCTGCTCTTTTCCTCGAACCCCGAGGGCACCGAGCGCTACTACATCTACGCCAAGCCCGATCGCGACGACCTCGCAAAGGGTGACCCTCAAGCACTCCAGGGTCTCACTATCGGCTGCAACCCCGGCGTTATGCAAACCTTCGTTGGCCAGCAATGGCTCGCCAACGAAGGAATCGCCTGCACATACAGGGAGTATGACGGAAACTCCGTTCTCTTTGACGCGCTCGCAAACAACGAGGTCGATGCCATCATCATGAACGACACGACCTCGTCGCCCAACGCCTCCCCCATGTTCTACATTGGTTCGAGCGACTACTACTTTGCCGTTCCCAAAAGCCGCCCCGATCTGATGAACGACATCAATGCCGCCATGACGGCAATCGCCCGCGTCAACCCACGCTATAACGACGAAGTCAAATCTAGCTACTCGACCCAAAACAGCGGTTCATCATCGCTCAACGGCCCCGAATGTTCTTGGCTCAAAGCAAACAACAACACCATCACGCTCGGCTACATTACGGGCAAACTCCCCTACTGCAACGAGGATGAAGACGGTGAGATGGAAGGCTCGCTCGCATCGCTTGCGACGACGCTACACGATAAATTTGGCATTACGGTCAAAACCGTCGCCTTTGATAGCTACAAGATGATGTCAAAGGCCCTGTCAAAGGGAAGCATAGACGTTGCGCTGCCGGTATACCGAGATTACTGGTTTGCCGAGCAAACAGGCGTTGTGCAGTCGATATCGTTGGGGACCGTGTCCCTCACCGCCATACACACCGGCAGCGACCTGAACAAAGACCTTCAGAACATCGCCTGTACCAAATCATCGTTTGTCAACAAAAATGCACTTGAAAGTCTGTTCCCCACAGCGACCGTAACCGAATACCAATCCGACGGTGAAGCGTTCGACACCCTCAGGAAGGGAACGGCGCACTGTATCGTCGCTCCCAGTTCACGCGTAAAAACCATCGGTGACCGTTACGATCTCGAGGACTGCGAGACGACCGAGCTCCCTGACACCTGTGAGCTCTCGTGCTGGATTTCGCGCGGAAAACCCGAGCTGTTGGGAATCATCAACAAGGGCATCATCAATGCCGGAGAATCGCTCTCCGCAAGCAATTTCTCCTCCACGTCGTACACGGCCCAGGAATCCAACACGCTTCAATTCCTTTACCGCAACCGCACCGCCATTGCAGCTACCCTCATCGGTATGTTGTCGGTCGGCATCGTCCTGCTCATCTGGGCGCTCGTGCGCGCTCGAACCGAGCGCAAAAAAGCCGATGCCGCCAACGCCGCTAAGACGGCATTCCTCACGCGCATGAGCCACGACATCCGTACGCCGCTCAACGGTATCCTGGGCCTTATCGAGATCGAGGAATTGAAGGAAGGCGATATCCAGGTCGCCCGCGAGAGCCGTGCCAAGGCGCGCGTTGCCGCCAATCACCTGCTCTCGCTGATCAACGACATCCTCGAGATGGGCAAAATCGAAGACCGCAAGCTAACACTGGAGCATGCGCCTTTTAACCTCAAAGAGCTCTGTGACGATACACTGGTGCTGTGCAAGCTCCGCGCGTCCAGTAACGCCATCACAATGCAGGACAATAGTCTGCCGTACGCCACGGGGCCATACATGATCGGCAGTCCCACCCATATCCGACAGATCATGATCAACCTGTTAGACAACAGCATTAAGTACAACAAGCACGGCGGCTCCGTCACCTTTAGCTCAAATACCAAGCCACTCGATAACGGGCGCGCGCTCTTTTGCTTTAGCGTTTCGGATACCGGCATTGGTATGACTCCCAAGTTTTTAAAGCATATCTATGAGCCGTTTGCCCAAGAAGGTGACGATGCGCGCAGCAAGTTCCAAGGAACCGGCATGGGCATGCCAATCGTCAAGTCGCTTATTGAACTGATGGGCGGCACCATCGAAGTCACCAGTTAGCTCCATGTGGGCACCTCGTTCTACGTGGAGATTCCGCTCGATATCGACGAGAATCCCCAGGCGCGGGCGAATACGGTTGAGAGTGCGCCTGACTGCTCGCTCGCCGACATGAACGTGCTGCTCGCCGAAGACAACGAATTGAATGCCGAGATTGCCCAGGCGCTGCTAGAATCCGAGGGCATCGTGGTCACCCGCGCCGCCAACGGCAACGAAGTCGTCGATCTGTACCTGTCGCATCCCGCCGGCAGCTTCGATGCCATTTTGATGGACATCATGATGCCGGACATGGACGGCTACGAGGCAACCCGCGCGATTCGTCTGAGCGAGAAGGTCGATGCAGCCGATATCCCCATCATCGCGCTCACCGCCAATGCCTTTGCCGAGGACGCCAAGGCGGCACACGACGCCGGCATGAACGCCCATCTGTCCAAACCGCTCGACTTTAACAAGCTCAAAAACATACTCGCCCGCATCAAGAAAAACGGATCCGTTTCGCTATAGTTTGTGCTCAACCACCACGCACGACCAGAAAGGAAGCCAACGATGTTTAGGCCCTTACGTCGAAAGAAACGCGCCATCACTGACGAGGAAGCGCGCGAACTGCTCGCCACCTGCAAGCGCGGCATCTTTGCCGTCAACGGCGACGATGGCTACCCGTACGCCATTCCCGTCAACTACTTCTTTGACGCCGAGCACGACAAGATTTATTTCCATGGCGCCAAGGCCGGCCACAAGGTCGACGCACTCAAGCGCGATGACAAGGTCTGCTTTACCGTTTACGGCAACGAGTGGTACCAGGACGGTGACTGGGCTCCCTACGTTATGAGTACCGTGGTCTTTGGCCGCTGTCGCCTGGCGAATGACACCCCCGCGTTTATCGAGGACAAAGTCCGCCAGCTCGCCCTTAAGTACTACCCTTCTGCCGA
>CABSNA010000170.1 GCA_902478865.1 uncultured Collinsella sp. | reverse complement strand
TTGCGCCCGCCGCGCGGTCTCGCCGGGCGTTACAGAGAGGAGCTCACTATGAGCGACATCATGAGGCCGATCCCGTTTTCGCAGCTGATGAACTGGATCATCGAGGAGCACAAGACCCAGGACGCCATCTTTGGCGTGCGTAAGATGGTCACGACCAACCAGGAGGGCGCGCTTCCCATTTTTGACGAGCGCATCGAGACCCCGTTTGGCCCGGCCGCCGGCCCCAACACGCAGCTGGCCCAGAACATCGTGGCCTCTTATGTGGCCGGTTCCCGCTTTTTTGAGCTCAAGACCGTTCAGGTTATGGACGGCGAGGAGCTCTCCAAGTGCGTCAACAAGCCCTGCATCGTGGCTCAGGACGAGTGCTACAACTGCGAATGGTCGACCGAGCTCGAGGTTCCGCAGGCCTTTGCCGAGTACGTGAAGGCATGGTTTGCCTGTCACCTGATCGCTCGCGAGTATGGTCTGGGCAGCCCGGACGGCTTTGTCTTCAACATGTCGGTGGGCTATGACCTGGAGGGTATTAAGAGCCCCAAGGTCGATGCCTACATCGAAGGCATGAAGGACGCCAGCGGCTCCGACGTCTGGAACGAGTGCCGCGCCTGGGCACTCGCCAACCTGGACAAGTTTGAGCATGTCGACGCCGCGTTTGTCGAATCCATTCCGGCGCGCGTGTCCAACTCCATCACCGAGTCTACCCTGCACGGCTGCCCGCCGGCGGAGATCGAGCGCATCGCGACCTACCTCATCACCGAGAAGGGCCTCAACACCTACATCAAGTGCAACCCCACGCTGCTGGGCTATGAGTTTGCACGTCAGCGCCTCAACGAGCTGGGCTTTGACTATATCGTCTTCGATGACACACACTTCCGCGAGGACCTGCAGTGGGTCGACGCCGTGCCCATGTTCGAGCGCCTGATTGCCCTGTGCGCCGAGCGCGGCCTGGAGTTTGGCGTCAAGCTCACCAACACCTTCCCCGTCGACGTGACGAGGAACGAGCTGCCTTCCACCGAGATGTATATGTCCGGCCGTTCGTTGTTCTCGCTGACCATCGAGGCTGCCCGCCGCATTACCGAGCAGTTTGACGGCAAGCTGCGCATCAGCTACTCCGGTGGTGCCACGGTCTACAACATCCGCGCCCTGTATGATGCCGGTATTTGGCCCGTTACCCTGGCGACCGACGTGCTCAAGCCCGGTGGATACGAGCGCTTTAGCCAGATGGCCGGCGAGTTTACCGACCTGGATGGCAAGCCGTTCGCGGGCGTCTCTCTCGAGGCCGTGGCTGCGATCCAGACCGACTCGCTCATCAACCCGCTCTACAAGAAGCCGCTGCGCCCGCTGCCCGACCGCAAGGTCGCCGGTAAGAGCCCGCTTTCCGACTGCTTTACCACGCCTTGCCGTACGAGCTGCCCCATCCAGCAGGATATCCCTGCCTATCTGGCGGCTGTTGACGAGGGCCGCTACGAGGACGCGCTCAACATCATCATCGAGCGCAACGCCCTGCCGTTCATTACCGGTACCATCTGCCCGCATCCCTGCGGCCGTGCCTGCGAGCGTGCATTCTACGAGCCCGAGGGCGCCCAGATTCGCGCCAGCAAGCTCAAGGCCGCCCGCGAGGCCATGACCGCCGTGCTGCCCAAGCTGCGCGCCCAGGCCATTGCCAACGACGCCGAGCGCAACGTTGCCGTTATCGGCGGCGGCCCGGCCGGTCTGGCGACGGCGTTCTTCCTGACGCGCGCCGGCGTGCCCGTCACTATCTTCGAGGCCCGCGACTCTCTCGGCGGCGTGGTCCGTCACGTGATCCCCGAGTTCCGTATCGCGAGCGACGATATCTCCCACGATGCCGAGCTCTGTCTGGCCTTTGGCGCCAAGGTGCAGCTCAACGCCCGCGTGGAGTCCATTGACGAGCTCAAGGCCCAGGGCTTTACCGACGTAGTCGTGGCCACTGGTGCCTGGATGCCCGGCTCTGCGGGCTTGGGCGAGGGTGCCGAGCTCGACGTGCTGGAGTTCCTCGAGGCCGCCAAGAAGGGCGAGAAGCTCGAGCTGGGCGAGGACGTCGTGGTCATTGGCGCCGGCAACACCGCCATGGACGCGGCCCGCGTGGCCAAGCGCCTTGCTGGCGTGAAGAACGTGCGCCTGGTGTATCGCCGCACCAAGAAGCAGATGCCCGCCGACGAGGAAGAGCTCGATCTTGCTCTTGCCGACGGCGTTGAGCTCTGCGAGCTGCTGGCGCCCAAGGCGCTCAACGGCTCCGTGCTGACCTGCGACGTCATGGAGCTCGGCGAGCCGGATGCAAGCGGCCGTCGCAGCCCCGTCGCCACGGGCGAGACCGTCGAGCTTCCCGCCACCACGGTGATTTGCGCCGTGGGCGAGGGCATCGATGCCAGCCTGTACGACGCCGCGGGCGTCGAGCACGACCGTCGCGGCCGCCTTGCCGCCACCTCCACCGGCGTCGAGGGCGTCTGGGCTGCGGGCGACTGCCGCCGCGGTCCTGCCACCGTGGTCGAGGCTATTGCCGATGCCGCCGAGGTCGCCCGTGCCATCGCCGGCGTGGACTTTAACAAGTACGTCGACTGCAACGAGCAGGCCGGCCGCGAGGACACCTGCTACGAGCGCAAGGGGTCGCTGTGCCGTGACAAGCGCAACTGCACCAAGACCCGCTGCCTGGGCTGCGGCTCGGTGTGCGAGGTCTGCTGCGACGTGTGCCCCAACCGCGCCAACGTGGCAATTAAGGTGCCGGGCCTGGCCAAGCATCAGGTCGTCCATGTCGACGGCATGTGCAACGAGTGCGGCAACTGCGCCGTGTTCTGCCCCTACCAGGAGGGTCGTCCCTACAAGGACAAGCTCACCCTGTTCTGGAGCGATCAGGACATGGAGAACTCCGAGAACGAGGGCTTCCTGGCCGTGGACGAGGACCACTTTAAGGTTCGCATCGCCGGCACGGTTCGCACCGTCTCGGTCGATGCCGTCAACACCGGTCTGCCCGAGGCCGTCCGCCTGACCATCAAGGCCGTGCGCGACAGCTATCCGTATCTCCTTAAGAAATAGGCGAGTCTCTTATGGCCAAATCCATTCAACATAACGTGGCCTACGTTGCCTGCGGAAGCGGCTGTGCCTCCGCAGGCGGCGACGCCCGCTGCAGCGAAGGCTGCATTGGCTGTGGCGCCTGCGTCACGGCCTGCCCCCACGGCGCCATTGCGCTGGTCGATGGCATCGCCCGCGTTGATCGCTCCAAGTGCACGGGCTGTGGCCTGTGCGGCATGGCGTGCCCGCAGCGCGTGATTGCCTTCGTTCCCGGCTACCAGAACATTCTGGTGCGCTGCAACAACACCGATAAGGGCGCCATTGCGCGCAAGATCTGCGACACGAGCTGCATCGGTTGCGGTATGTGCGCCAAAAAGTGCCCTGCCGGCGCTATCCGCATCGAGGACAACTGCGCCCATATCGACGGCGCGGACTGCCTGTCGTGCGGCATGTGCGCCGTCGTCTGCCCGCATGGCGCCATTCACGACCGCACCGGCATCGCCGCCGGCGTGTAGAAGGGAATCACCATGGCACAGGAATTCACTTTTACCGTTAACGGCGTGGAGCGCACAACGACCCAAAACAAACCGCTGCTGCGCTACCTGCGCGACGACCTGCATATCCATTCCGCCAAGGACGGCTGCTCCGAAGGTGCTTGTGGCACCTGCACCATCCATGTGGACGGCGCGGCCGTCAAGGCGTGCGTGCTGACCACCGCTCTTGCCGCCGGCCGCAACATCGTGACCGTCGAGGGCCTGCCCCAGGACGTGCGCGAGGCCTTTGTGTACGCCTTTGGCGCCGTGGGTGCCGTGCAGTGCGGTTTTTGCATCCCCGGCATGGTCATGGCGGGTGCGGCGCTTATCGCCGAGGCCCCCGAGCC
>CABSNA010000169.1 GCA_902478865.1 uncultured Collinsella sp. | reverse complement strand
TTCAGTCTGCTGCGTATTCGATTTCCAACGTTTTGATTCAGGTGTCGGTCAACTCATTTGGCGCCGATGTCACCACGGCGTGGGGTCTTTCGGGCCGTTTGGATGGCATTGTCTGGATGGTTACCGAGGCGCTTGGCGTGTCGATCACCACGTTCTCGGCACAGAACTTTGGCGCGCGCAACTACGAGCGCATGCGCAAGGGCTACCATACGTCGCTCGTGCTGTCGTTTATGCTCATTGGTGGCCTGTCTGCCGTGCTGCTGGTGTTCTCGGGTCCTCTGTCGCGTCTGTTTGTCGACGATGCTTCGATTGCGGCGTATACCACGACGATTCTTCATTTCATTGCGCCGTTCTACGCGATTTTCTCGATTATCGAAAACGCGTCGGGCTCCATTCGTGGTGCCGGCGTGAGCTTGCAGCCCATGCTGCTCACGATTTTTGGCACCGTCGTGCTCAGGGTGATCTGGGTGTTTGCGATTATGCCGTTAGATCCGTCGCTTGAGCACCTGCTGCTGGTCTACCCTGTAACCTGGCTCATCACCGCCACGATGTTCACCATCTACCACCATAGCGGCAACTGGCTCGGCCGCGCCACTGCCAAATGATCCCTTGGGGACGGAGAAAAACGGATCATTTCTCTCCGTCTTGATGTCGATGATCCGTTTTCCTCCGTCCCCTTTGGATCAATTAGTATTCGATGCCTTGACGGGCTAGGAGGCCTTCGTCGAAGTAGTGTTTGACGGGGCGCATTTCGGTGACTAGGTCCGCAAGGTCGGCCAACGGCAGCAGTCCACGGCCGGTGAGCACGAGCTCTGTGGTGGCAGGCTTTATCGCGATCAACGCTTCGACATCTTCGCGCGTCACAAAGCCTCGTCGCATGGCCTCGCCGAGTTCGTCCAAAATCAGAACGTCGACCTGTGATATCTGCTCGCGTGCGAGCTCCATGATCTGTGCGGCGCAAGCCTCGGGCGTGTCACGGTCGGCCTGTACAATGCGCAGTCCCAGGCGCGGTGCGGCATCGTGTTCGGCGCAGTGTAGCTTCTTGGCAAACTGCAGCATGAGCACGTTAAGTCCATAGCCCGTGGCGCGCAGCGCGAGCCCCAGCGCAGCCGTCGTCTTGCCCTTGCCGTCGCCCGTATAGATTTGAACCTTGCCGACTTCCAGTGATGCCATCTCTGTCCTTTCGTGCCCGGCGTCGGTTTATCGCCGTCCGGGTTGGGTATTCTAGATAGCATTATCAACCCCAGTAGATGGAGTTCAAGCAGATGGAGATGGATGACAACAAACGTAGACGGAATATGATCCTCTACGTGCTCATCGCCTTCGTCGTCTACCTCGTGCTCTCGACCGTTCTGTTCCCCAACATCGGTCACACGCAGCAGATTACGAAGACCGATTATTCGACGTTTGTCAAAGCGCTCGATAAGAAAAGCGTCGACAAGGTCGAGTACAACACGGATGATTACACGATTTATTACACCAAGAAGGGCGAGGACGAGAATATCGCCTACAAGACGACCGGCGTGCCGAATGATGCGGGTTTTACCGATCGCGTGCTTGAATCCGGTGCGTCCCTGGAGTCGGTCGTTCCCGATAAAAACTCGGGTCTGATGACCTACTACCTTCTTACACTCATCCTTCCCATGGCGATTTTCTTCCTTATCGGTTGGTGGCTCAACCGCCGTATGAAGAAGGCCATGGGTGATGACGGCCCGTCGATGAACTTTGGCGGCGGCTTTGGCGGCGGCGGACTGGGCAAGTCCGGCGCTCGCGTGATTGCCTCCAAGGATGTTGGCGTGACCTTTAAGGACGTCGCCGGCCAGGAAGAGGCCAAGGAGTCCCTCAAGGAGGTCGTCGACTTTCTGGAGAAGCCGCAGCGCTACGAGGAGATCGGCGCCAAGCTGCCGCGCGGTGCTCTTCTTGTTGGCCCTCCGGGCACCGGTAAGACCCTGCTTGCTAAGGCTGTTGCCGGCGAGGCAGGCGTGCCGTTCTTTAGCATTTCGGGTTCTGAGTTCGTCGAGATGTTTGTCGGTCGTGGCGCCGCCAAGGTCCGCGATCTGTTTAAGCAGGCCAAGGAAAAGGCCCCGTGCATCGTCTTTATCGATGAGATCGATACCATCGGCAAGAAGCGCGATGGCGGCGGCTTTAGCGGCAACGACGAGCGCGAGCAGACGCTCAACCAGCTGCTGACCGAGATGGACGGCTTCGATAACCACAAGGGTATCGTCGTCCTCGCTGCCACCAATCGTCCCGACAGCCTCGATCCCGCCCTGCTGCGCCCCGGTCGTTTCGATCGCCGCATCCCCGTTGAGCTGCCCGATCTGACCGGCCGCAAGAACATTCTTGAGCTGCATGCCAAGAGCGTGAAGACGGAGCCGCCGATTGACCTGACCGCGATTGCCCGCGCCACGCCCGGCGCCTCGGGTGCCGACCTGGCCAACATCATCAATGAGGGCGCCCTGCGCGCGGTCCGCGAAGGTCGCAAGCGAGCGACCCAGGACGACTTTGAGGAGTCGGTGGAGGTCGTCATTGCTGGTCAGCAGCGTAAGTCCACGGTGCTGTCCGACCACGAGAAGCAGGTCGTTTCCTACCACGAGATCGGCCATGCTATCGTCGCAGCCCGCCAGAAGGGCTCTGCGCCGGTCACCAAGATCACCATCGTGCCGCGCACGAGCGGTGCTCTGGGCTACACCATGCAGGTCGAGGAGGATGAGCGCTTCCTGACCACGCGCCAGGAGGTCCTGGACAAGCTCGCCGTCTACTGCGGTGGCCGCGCGGCCGAGGAGCTCATCTTTGGCGAGATGACGACCGGCGCCGCCAACGATATCGAGCAGGCCACCAAACTCGCCCGTAACATGGTGACGCGCTTTGGTATGTCCGATGAGTTTGGCATGATGGCGCTCGGTACCGTCCAGAACGCGTACCTCAACCAGGACACGTCGCTCACCTGCGCCCCCGGTACGGCCGAGCGCGTGGACGCAATTGTCGCCAAGCTGATCGAGGATGCGCACGACCGCGCCCTGCAGATCCTGAAGGAGAACAAGTTTAAGCTCCATGAGCTGGCTCGTTATCTGTACAAGAAGGAGACGATCACGGGCGAGGAGTTTATGAATCTCCTCACGCGCGAGAATCCGCTGATGCCTAAGCAGCAGTAGCGTTGCATTCGGGTCAGTAAATATCGACGCCCCATTTGAGTGCCTATCTCAAATGGGGCGTTTTGCTTGGGAGGGATATGTATGAAGATCGTGGTGAGTGCCTGTTTGATGGGCGAGAGCTGCAAGTATAACGGCCTCGATAATTACCACCGCGCGTTGGTCGAGGCTTGCGAGCGTACGGGGACCGAGGTCCTCTTGGTGTGCCCTGAGGTCTTTGGCGGCCTGCCCACGCCGCGCAAGCCGTCCGAGATTGTGAACGGCGGGGTCCGTACCTGCGAGGGCATCTCGGTTGATCGCGAATTTCGCCTGGGTGCCCAACGTGCGCTCGATATGTGCGAGCAGGCAGGCGGACCGGAAGAGATAGTCGCGTGCATCCTTCAGGACCGCAGCCCCTCGTGCGGCGCAGGTCGCATCTACGATGGCACCTTTAGCGGTAAGCTCACGGCGGGCAACGGCGTTTTCGTCGATCTGTTACTGCGTCACGGCTACCGCGTCATTCCGGCTATCGAGTTCGACCCCAAAATACTTGAGCAATAAAAAACCACCACAAAGGTGCCTGTCCCCTTTGTGGTGGTTTTGGGTTAGAGCTAGAGGGTGTGGCCGTAGGCGTTGGCGGCCTTGATGGCGGCGGCGAACTTTTCGTCGGTGAAGGGCTCCGGGTTACCCTGTTTCCACTCGTTGGTGGCGTGTGCGAACTCGCACAGGGCAGGGACTGTCTCTTATACACATCTGACGCTGCCGACGATCTTACGCGTGTAGA
>CABSNA010000168.1 GCA_902478865.1 uncultured Collinsella sp. | reverse complement strand
TATAAAGGAGAAGGGTAATGCCGATTAATGATCCCGAGAAGTCGGAGAATATGCGCAAGTCCATCCGCGTGTATTCCGGTTCCTCCAACCGTCCCCTCGCTCAGAAGATTGCTGAGTACCTTGGGGTCGAGCTTTCGGGCCTTACGCTAAAGCAGTTCGCCAATGGTGAGATTTACGCCCGCTACGACGAGACCGTCCGCGGCGCCGACGTCTTCCTGATTCAGTCCGTGGCCGGCGGCAACGTCAACGACATGCTCATGGAGCTGCTCATCGCCACCGACGCTGCCAAGCGCGCATCCGCCCGCTCCATCACTGCCGTTATCACCCACTACGGCTATGCCCGCCAGGACCGCAAGGCCGGCCCGCGCGAGCCCATCACCGCCCGCCTCGTCGCCAACCTGCTCGAGCGCGCCGGCGTCAACCGCATCATCACCCTCGACCTGCACCAGGGCCAGATTCAGGGCTTCTTCGATATCCCGGTTAACCACCTGTCCGCGCTGCCGCTGTTTGGCCAGTACTACAACGACATGCACTTCGACACCGACAACCTGGTTGTCGTCTCCCCCGACGTGGGTCGCGCCAAGGCCGCCAAGAAGCTGTCCGACATGCTCGGCTGCGACCTGGCCATCGCCCACAAGGGCCGTCCGCGCCACAACGCCGCCGAGGTCATGGGCATCATCGGTGACATCAAGGGCAAGACCTGCATCATCAACGACGACATGATCGACACCGCTGGCACCCTGTGCGCCAACGTCAAGGAGCTCAAGGCTATGGGCGCCGGCGACATCTACGTCTGCGCCACCCACGGCATCTTCTCCGGTCCGGCCATCGAGCGTCTGAACGACGCCCCCATCGTCGAGTGCGTCGTCACCGACGCCATCCCCGTCGAGGTCGGCGGCAAAATCAAGACCATCTCGGTCGCCGAGGAGTTCGCTCAGGCCATCTCCGCCGTTTACCACGAGGAGCCCGTCTCCACGCTCGTCGGCGGCGACTTCGCGCTGTAGTCCAACGCGTATCGCATCATCTTTGATGTTTTTAAAGGGTCGGAAGCTCGCTTCCGACCCTTTTTCTATTCCTCGCCAATCCGCCCTGGACAGTTAGTTCAGATACGTATTTTTTAAAGCTCCAAAGGTCCGTTCGGAGCCTTCTGAGCTCCCCGGCGGATGCCATGCCGCCCGAAGCTCATCGTTTTCGAGTACAACCGCCGCATATATTATCTTCAAATCGCCCTCGAAGGCCCTTAGAAACACCTCGAACGCCCGCCGCCTTATACGTATCTGAACTAACTGTCCAGTAGCCATCGTCAACCTTCTCGGCAGAGCTCAATTTCCTGCAATCCCCTCAACCGATTCCACCGATTTCCTAACACCCGGCCGTTCATGACGCCCAGCACCCCGCTGAGCGAAAAGAACGGTATGGCGGTCGCATTCTGCCGCCAACTTAGTACGTTATAGCTATGACGACCGTGATTTCACATTTCTCCGCCCTCCGCGCAATTCGTCGCGCACGACGGGCGTACTCTGCCCTACCCTGGAGCTCCATTGATAGTGAACAGCAAGCACAGGCCTTGGCTAGCTGCATTCCCAATAATGACGCGATAGACTTTGGCGCACTTTCGATACTCGACGCCTGGAATGAAGATGATTCCGAGCTGCTCGATCTTCTCGTTTCAAACGAAGGCAACCGACGCCCCGACAAGCGACTTCTTCAGCATATTCTCTCCGCTCCGCTTCCTGAAGGTGCAATTATGCACGTCGAGGCCGACATCTACGCAACGTCTCCTGCCATGACAGCCATGCTTTGTTCTAAAAATGAATCAGTCGCCAAAACCTTGATGCTTCTCATGGAACTGGTCGGAACTTACTCCCTTCCTCCCGGGGCAACATACTCCATTGCCCATGACGACATCTGGCCCAAGGGCGATGGCTACGAAGCGACGGGCGATCTTGATTGCCTGGGCAACCAGTCAGCGGCCGAACAACAGAACGAAACCCGCTATGAACAGGCGCACTACAAATGCGAGCCCGCCACGACCATCGAAGAGCTCGAGGCGGTCGCACGGTTCGCCAAAAGTAGCTCATACGCCTCGTTTCGCACGGCAGTCAAACTCGCCCGGGCTGGATCCGCATCCCCAGCCGAATCCCTAATGTTTGCCGTTCTCGGAGCGCCCATGCGCTTTGGCGGATTCGGATGTTGCAGCCTGCCCATGGGAGGCCTGCTACTCAACCATCGAATCGACTTCGATACTCTTGCGGTCAACATGTCCTCGGGCATCCCCTATGCCATCTGCGACCTATATTGCCCGGCAGCCGGAGTCGACAACGAATACAACGGAATTGGGCATGAGCTTCAAAACGCTCGCATCCACGATGGCAATCGAAATAATGGCCTCAAGGCCATGGGCATCCACGTCCTGGTTATCAATCGCGACCAAATGAAAGACCTTGTTGCACTCGAAGCCTTCGCCCAAACGATGCATCGACTCGCAGGAGTCCGATTCCGGTACCGTATCAAGGGCTATCGCAAGCGTCAGGCCGCTTGGCTCAACGCTCTGCGGGCCGGAACCGGCCTCGCGCCGGTCTAAACGGCGAATCACCCGTGCGCCGTCGAGCAGGGCTGGGCAGTTAGTTCAAATACGTATAAATGGACGCATTGAATTAGACTGTTTTGCAGCTATCTCTATACCATTCGCCCTATTTGAAGGCAGGGTAGACTTCAAAACAGCGCCATATGGACTAACTAAAGCTCCAAAACAACGTATCGGCATTGAATTGAGTAATTCGAGTCCTCAGAACTTATACGTATCTGAACTAACTGTCCACCTCGGATTTCGACGTCCGTCCAAACGCCCCAAAACGCCCTCAATTACCCTCCATTTGACAGCGGCAACAGGGTCGCTCACCATAGCAGGCGACAAATCAACGAAAGGATGAACATGGCAGCTGCACAGCCGCTTAAGATTCGCATGGTTGCCGGACTTGGCAACCCTGGCGAGGAATATGCCGAGACCCGCCACAACGCTGGTTTTAAGGCGATCGACGAGCTGGCCCGTCAGGCCGGCGTCACGTACTGGAAAAACCAGGCAGGCGCCGAGGTCGCACTCATCAATATCAACGATGCCGAGGAAGAGGGCGGCAAGCGCCAGATCGTGCTGGTCAAGCCGCAGTCGTATATGAATACCTCGGGTGGCCCCATCTCCAAGCTCTGCCGCGAGTACAAGATCAAGGCCGAGGAGCTGCTTGTAATCCACGACGAGCTCGACATTCCCGCCGGCGACGTACGTGTCAAGGTGGGCGGCGGCCACGCCGGCCACAACGGCCTGCGCTCCATCATCGACAAGATGGGCAGCCGCGACTTTAGTCGCATCCGCACCGGCATCGGCAACCCTCCCGGCAAGATGGCCGTGGCAGACTATGTGCTCAAGCAGCTGCGCGCCCGCGAGGCCGAGGACTTCCAGGACACCTGCGCCCGCGCCGCAGATGCCGCCGGTTTGGCCATCGTCCACGGCGTAATCTACGCCCGCGATCACGTAAACGGTGCCGCTTCCGCCAACGGCAAGCACTAAAGCCTATCATTTAGGGGCAGGTTTATTTTGGCATGTTTTACCTGCGGAAACGCCCCGGTTGCGGCATCACGATAAACCGCGCGCCGTTATACACGCATAGCACCCCAAAGGGGGCCGACCTCATCTCAACCCGAGGCCGGCCCCCTTTGCTGTTTTACCTGATAAAACTGACCAAAATAAACCTGCCCCTATTCGGTAGGACGAAGTGGATAAACCCTTTTCCCAACCGCCGAAGACACACGTAAGTGACATGTCCATGAGGGTATAATTCGTACCGTATGTCTGCACAACGCCTGTGCGCGTACGGTTTTACTCGGGCTACCGTCCATTTCCGTGGAGGCACGGTTCGGCGGCCCTAACAAGAGAGG
>CABSNA010000167.1 GCA_902478865.1 uncultured Collinsella sp. | reverse complement strand
CAGTACTCAAAGCCCCACACGCGGTGCAGCAGCACTTCGCGGCTGTAGGCACGGTTGGGATGCGTCGCCAAAAAGCTCAGCAGCGAGTACTCCATCAGCGTCAGGTCGATAGGCTCGTTATCGAGCGTCACCTGGTAGGTAGCCAGGTTGATCTCGAGGTTATCGATGTTGAGCACATCGTCGGCGGTAACGGTCTCCTCCTCGCCCATCAAGCGCTGCGCGCGAGCCTTGAGCTCGTTGGGCGTCGCCGTGGGGCACACAAAGTCGGCATGCGCGTGATTGGGCAGGCGCAGGGTGCCGAGCGCCTCATCGTCGACGATCACCAACATGGGGACGCCGCCGCGATCGTCAAGCCACTTGGCAATCTGATCGATGCGGTCGCTGCGGATGCCATCGGAATCGAGGATCAGCAGGTCAAAGTCGTGCGCCGCAGTCGGCGAATCGGGAGTAGCCAGGCTCACCTCGACACCCAGGGTAGTCGTCAAGCTGCGGGCAAACTCGTGGAAGCGCGTCGTGCGCGCCATGAACAGGGCACTCTTTTCGGACATATCGGCCTCCAAAGAAATGAGCTCAATCGTACTGGAACAAGCCAGCGCGATTAGGAGTTCGCCAGGTAGTGCTTGATCTCCCACTCGGTGATCGTAGACTCAAACTTATGCCACTCGTCGCGCTTCTTTTTGAGGAAGAAGCTGTGGATGTGTTCGCCGAGGGCATCCTTCATAAACTGCGAGTCCTCAAACACGTCGAGCGCCTCTTTGAGCGAACGCGGCAGCGGCGTGTAGCCGGCCTCGACCATCTGGCGGTCGGTGAGCTTGAGCGTCTCGGCCGTTGCCTCGGGCGGGAGCTCCAGCTTGCGCTCGATGCCGTCCAGACCAGCCGCCAGCGTGACGGCGTTGACCAGGTACGGGTTGGCCATGGGGTCGGGGCTGCGAAGCTCGATGCGCGTGGACAGCTGCTTGCCGGGCTTGTAGACCGGAATGCGGACCATGCTCGCGCGGTTGCGCAGGCCCCACGTGGCGTACTGCGGCACGGAGTCGCCGCCCGTGGTGATGCGCTTGTACGAGTTGACCGTGGGGTTAGTGATGGCGCTGATCTCGCGCGCGTGCGCCAAGATGCCGGCCATGTAGTGCTTGGCGATATCGGAGAGGTGGTACTTCTCGTCGTCCTCGCCCCAAAAGACGTTGTTGCCGTCGTGGTCGAATAGCGACTGGCACAGGAACATAGCGCTGCCATCCTCGCCTGCCAACGGCTTGGGCATAAAGGAGGCGTGGCAACCGCTCTCGTAGGCCTGCTGCTTAATGATGAGTTTGGCCGTGGTGATGGCGTCGGACATGCTCAGGGCCTCGGCGTGGCGCAGGCTCATGCCGTGCTGTGAGCGACCGGCGGCGTGGAAGGTGTACTCCACGGGCACAGACATCTTCTCGAGCGTGAGGACCGTGTTGCGGCGCAGGTCGCGAGCGGCATCGCTCACCGAAAGATCGAAGTAGCCCACGTTGTCGAGCGGCTCGGGGGTGTGCTCGTCGGGGAAGTAGTAATACTCCAGCTCGGCGCCCACGTTGAGCAGGTAGCCAGCCTTCTCGGCCTTATAGAACATGCGGCGCAACGCATCGCGCGGATCGCCGGCGAAGGGCTTGCGGTCGGGGGTGCACACATCGCAGAACACGCGGGCGACGCCGTTGTGGCTCGGGCGCCACGGCAAAATCTGGAAGGTCGAAGCATCGGGAAACGCCAGCATGTCGGCTTCCTCGGGCGTGGCAAAGCCCTCGATGGCGGAGCCGTCAAAGCCAATACCCTCCTCAAAAGCGACCTCGAGGTCCTCGGGGCTAATGGCAAAGTTCTTGAGGCGGCCGAGAATGTCGACAAACCACAGACGCACAAAGCGGATGTCACGCTGCTCTACGGAGCGGAGTACGTAATCGATGTTCTGCTGGTTCATGTCGCTCCCCTTTCTTTCGGGCGGGTTTCGACTGGTCTATATCGCAGATACTATCGCAGAAAAATGTTTCCGCAGGGTTAAAGCGTATCAAGCGCTCAAAAAACGTGTGCGAACAGGCAGTTGCGAACGAGTTGCTAGCGCGAGGTTGATGCGCGGTGTTCGATGTGGCCGGGGATCTCGATGCGTTTGGGCGCCAGCTTTGCGGCCTCGCCCACGGTGGTGGTAACGACGTCGATGCGCTCGGAAAGGCGCTCGACTACGCGCTCGGCAATGGTGAGGGTGTCCTGCGCGGCCGTGGTGACGCCGCCAAAGAGCACATGGTTCCAGGGGTAGTCGTCAAACGTCGCGATCTTGAGCCCCGCCGGCAGCGAGGGACCAAGCTGCGCCAGCGCCTCGGTCAGACGCAGGAAAACCAGGCCGTTGACGGCGATAAGGCCGAGCCTTTTGCCCGCGTAGTCGCGGATGGTCTTGTCCAAACGGCCAACGCCCGTGGCGCCACCGTCGGCCAGGGTGACGACCTCGCCCGCAAGGCCGCGGCGCGAAAGCTCGTCGGCAAAGGCCTCGGCGCGCTCTCGACGCACGGGGCTATCGTCGCTTGCCTCGGTGAGCAGGCACAGACGCTCGCTGCCCGCAGCTGCCAAGGCGTCTACCAAGCCGGCGACCAGCTCACGGTTGTTAGATGTCACTAGATCGACACCGCCGTCGGCAACGTCGCGGTCGAGCAGCACAACAGGCAGACGTCCCGCTGCCGCGGCGATCGCCTCGTCATTGCCTCCGCAGGTGTTGACGACCAGGCCGTCCACGCCGGCATCGATAAGTCTGGTGAGCGACTCCGCTTCCTTAGCGGGGTCGTTGCCGCTAATGGCCGTCATGAGCGAGCAGCCGCGCGCCGCGGCGCTGGCGGAAAGGCCCTCGAGCATGGCGCTCGAGAACGGGTTGGCGATGTCAGCCAGAATCACACCGATGAGGTTCGTACGCGAGCTGCGCAGATTGCGCGCGGCGGCACGTGGGCGATAGCCGGTGCGCTCGATAACTGCCGCGATGCGAGCACGGGTCTCCTCGGTCATTTGCCCGGGGCGGTTGTTGAGGTAGCGCGAGACCGTGGCCGGACTCACGCCCGCCTCGGCGGCAATGTCCTTGATTCTCATCTGCGCCATAGCGCACCCCGTTTCCCAATTGTCGGCGATCTGAGCCATTTTAGGCATTTTTTTAAAAATCTCGGTTGCAAAACGCTGTAGGTGAGTATACTACAACTCGAAACGAAACCGATTTCGTAAACCGATTTCGGCGAGCGTTGGCACGCAGGTGCAAAGACGCACCCTACCGTCTTGGCACCTGCGTGCCAACGCCATATCAAAGGTGTACGCACGAGTAAAAGGAGCTGCGCGACCATGGGTAAAACGGTTCTTACCTTCGGCGAGATCATGATGAGACTCTCACCCAAAGACCACCTGCGTATTGAGCAGGCAACCGAGTTTGACGTCCGCTACGGCGGCGCCGAGGCCAACACTGCGCTTTCCCTGGCCTACCAGGACGACAAGGCCGCTTACGTCTCCGTTGTCCCGGCCAACCGTCTGGGCGAGTGCGCCCTGCGTTCGCTGAAGGCCTACGGCGTCGACACCACGCGCGTCGTGCGTCAGGGCGACCGTCTTGGCTCCTATGTGTTTGAGGTCGGCGCCTCGCAGCGCGGTAACGGTTGCGTCTACGACCGCAAGTACTCTGCCATCAACATGGCCAAGCGCGACGTCTTTAACTGGGACGAGATCCTCAAGGGCATCGATGTCTTCTATTTCTCCGGCGTGACCCCCGCCGTCTCCGATGAGATGGCTGCCGCCTGCAAGGATGCCCTCACCGCCTGCCGCGCCAAGGGCATCACGACCGTGTGCGACGTGAACTATCGCGGCAAGATGTGGTCGCCCGAGAAGTCGCAGGCCACCATGAAGGAGCTCCTGCCGCTCGTCGACATCTGCATCGCCAACGACGAGGACGCGCCTGCCGGCCTCGGTATGACTTGCGTCTCTGGCTCCCTTGCCCACGGCATCGAGGAGCGCGACACCTACGTCGAGATGGCCCGTC
>CABSNA010000166.1 GCA_902478865.1 uncultured Collinsella sp. | reverse complement strand
GTTGCCCGCACCAAGGAGCTCATGGAGGAGTTTGGCTCCGTCAACAAGGCGTAAGTAGCGGTTTAACTTCCCGCCGGAGGCCCCGTTTCCCCTACGCTGTTTCCCTCGCGCTCACCTGGCTTCGCCAGAAGTCGCGCGACGGAATCAGCTCCGGGGAAACGGGGCCTCCTTCGTTAACTCGCTACAGGGTTACTGGGCTGAATTAAGATGGCTACTGGCTTTGCCAGAAGTCGCGCCAAGAAAACAGCTCCGGGGGACGGGGCTTCCTTCGTTTAACGCCGCAGGGTTACGAGGCTGAATTATTTATTTGACTACCGTTCAGCGGTGTTGATGGCTCCCTTGTTGGGGCTTTCTTTTTATCTCGCTACAATGGGCTTCAAGCGTTCTAGTGACTTGGAGTTTTGGTATGGCTGTTATTAATGTGCTGCCTTCGGATGGGAAGGTTATTGACGAGGGTCCAGTTGGTTGCTCTGCTGATGTTTGCTGTGATGACTTTCGTCATCTCGATGTTGGACTGCCGCCCGAGATTCTTCGTCTTATGGATGCCGGGTATTTGACGCAGGCTGTTGCTGCCTGCGATCGCCTTTTGGAGCAGAACCCCGAGCCTTCGCTGGCTGCTTGTGTTCGTGCCGAGCGGTATCGCATGCTCGAGACGCCGCTTCATTTTTCGGTGTCGCGCGACCAGGCTATTGCGATGATTCGCGAGGAGTGGCCAGAGTTTACCGAAGAGCAGTTTGATGACCTGATTAATCGTAAGCGTATTGACTGGCGCTTTATCGATGGCGAACTGTTCGTTCTCGACAACTTCCTCGATTCGCTTCGCGTATATCCCAAAGAGGTTCCCGGCATGCGGCCCGATTCTACGGACGGAATAGCACTGCGCAACGAGATGCTCAAGGAGATGGAGTCACAAAACGGATTGGCTCGCGTCATTACGCTTAAAGCGTCCGTGTCTGTCCCCGGCGCTCTGGAAGGGGAGACCGTTCGCGCGTGGCTACCCGTTGCCGCCGCCTGTCGTCAACAGTCTCATATCGAGGTTCTCGATATGACGCCGGAGGGTGCTGTTGCCCCCGCGAATGCTTCGGCGCGTACCGCCTCGTGGTCTTCTTCGAGTGAGCGCTCATTCTCGGTGACCTATCGCTATCAAATTGATGCCGCTTATCGTGATGTCTATGGGGGTGCGCTTCCGGTGCATCCTTGCATGGACGCGCCACTGCCCGTGGACACCTCCGAGGACCGTCCGCACATTGCATTCACGCCGTATCTACAGCAGCTGACAGCCCGTGTCATTGACGGGCTCGAGGATCCGCTCGATCGCGCCCGTGCTATCTATGATTACCTGACGCAGTACATCGACTATCGCTATCAGCCGCCGTACTTGCTTTTGGGATCTATTGCCGATGACTGCGCGCATTCGCTCCGCGGCGATTGCGGCGTTATGGCGCTCACGTTTATCACCATGTGCCGTATCGCGGGCGTGCCTGCCCGTTGGCAGAGCGGCCTGTATGTTGCGCCCGATTCGGTGGGGTCGCACGACTGGGCAGAGTTCTATACGCCGCAGACCGGATGGCTCAACGCCGACGTGTCATTTGGATCTTCTGCTCGCAGGATGGGGGAGGAGTGGCGCCGCCGTCACTACTTTGGCAATCTCGACCCGTGGCGTATGGTGGCCAACAATCGATTCCAGGCAGAGTTTGAGCCCTCTTTCGACGGCATGCGCGAGGACCCTTACGATAACCAGATGGGTGAGGCTTCGGTCGACGGTCGCGGATGCCGTCGGCGCGAGATGCTCCGCACGGTCGAACTCATCGAAATGCTCGAAGTTCCATTTTCGGACTAATCGGTAGAAAGCTGTGATAAACTAACTCACGCATTGCGTGCCCGAGTGGCGGAATTGGCAGACGCAGTGGACTCAAAATCCACCGTTGGCAACAACGTGCGAGTTCGAGTCTCGCCTCGGGCACCATACATGCAAGTGAGCGTTCAAGGGGGTTGCGGCCCCCTTTTTCGTGCCGAACTCGCGTGAGCGCGCGAAGCGTTAAGCAAACAGGCCTGTGGCCTGTTTGTAGCGGAACGTGGCGAGGGCGCCACGCGCCCGAAGCCCGGGGCTTCGCGAAGCGAAGGCCCTTCGAGTCTCGCCTCGAGCACCATACATGCAAGCGAGCGTTCAAGGGGGTCAAGGTCCCTTTTTCGTGTACGTAATGTGATAACGCGCTGTACGTGTTATTATTCGCAAGGCGTTGTTCCCGCAATGCCCTAAAGAGGAACCTGAGGGTTCCCACCTTTTGGCGCCAATGAGCAGCTGACTGGTCATACAACTTAGATTCCCTTCCTCAAATCGAGGAAGTCTATGTGTACGACCTGGTTGCTGAGAAGCGCCGGGTTATTTTTTTATGAATGGAGGTAGGGAAAATAGCTAAGTCTGATGACACCCGCATCAACGACGAGATCACTGCATCTTCGTGTCGTTTGATTGGCGTCGATGGCTCTCAGCTCGGCCTGTTCGCCATCCGCGATGCCCAGCGCGTCGCCGACGATCAGGGTCTCGACCTGGTCGAGATCGCTCCCAACGCGGAGCCGCCGGTCTGCAAGGTCATGGACTACGGTAAGTTCAAGTACCAGCAGGCCATGAAGGCCAAGGCTGCTCGTAAGAACCAGTCCAAGGTCGAGGTCAAGGAAATGAAGTTCCGACCCAAGATCGACGTTGGCGACTACGAGACCAAGAAGGGCCACGTTCTGCGTTTCCTCAAGAAGGGCGCACGCGTTAAGATCACCATCATGTTCCGCGGCCGTGAGATGGCTCACCCGGAGCAGGGTCTTAACGTTCTCGAGCGTCTCGCCGAGGATCTCAAGCCTTACGCTACGGTCGAGTCCAAGCCTAAGATGGAAGGCCGTAACATGCTTATGCTGCTCGCCCCGATTAAGGGCGCCTTCGATGAGGATAAAGCGGCAAGCGATACTAAGTAACTAGTGTTCTGTAACCGATTAAGGAGTATTTCATGCCTAAGATGAAGTCCCACAGCGGCACCAAGAAGCGTTTCCGCAAGACTGGTACCGGCAAGCTTATGCGCGCCAAGGCTTTCAAGAGCCACATCCTGAGCAAGAAGTCCACCAAGCGTAAGCGTGGCTTCCGTCAGGAGACCGAGATCGCCGCTGCCGACCGCAAGGTCATCAAGTCGCGTCTCGCCTAAGTTCGCGTTCCCGTTTTTCGTTTTACCGTCTAGGAGTTGATAGAACATGGCACGTATTAAGCGCGCTGTTGCCGCCAAGAAGAAGCGCCGTACCGTTATGCACCGTGCGAAGGGTTACTACGGTGCCGCTTCGCGTACTTACAAGCATGCTAAAGAGCAGGTCCAGCACTCCCTGCAGTATCAGTATCGTGATCGCCGCAACAAGAAGCGCGAGATCCGTTCTCTCTGGATCACCCGTATCAACGCTGCTGCTCGCCTGAACGACATCTCTTACTCTCAGTTCATGCACGGCCTGAAGGTTGCCGGCATCGAGCTCGACCGTAAGGTCCTGGCTCAGATGGCTTACGAGGACATCGAGTCCTTCAACGAGCTGGCTGCCATTGCCAAGAAGGCCCTCGAGGCCTAATAGATTCTGTTGAATCGCTAGGGGAGTGTCGCACTGTGCGCGGCACTCCCTCTTTTTTATCGAAAGCGCTGGTTTACAGAGCTAGAAGCGCGGGTAGATAAACACTTACAGGTGACCGATCTTTATATATCTCTTAACCGAAGGGTCATCATCTGATACGTGCGGTCTTGCTGCACTCGACTTTCTACTTCCTATATAGAAAGCCATGTATTGTGTAGGACTTGTGAAGAGTGGAATTGACGTCCCACACGGCTTCGCGGTCTGGCAATATATCTCCTTGCCGCGCGGCCCGGTGGAACCGGATGAGCCGCAAAGCGTGCACCTTGAGAACCGGATACTGCGAGGATGGACACACCAGATGTGTCGCATCCGGGCAGACATCGAACCATTTGAAATGGTCTAACTTGGATTTGTT
>CABSNA010000165.1 GCA_902478865.1 uncultured Collinsella sp. | reverse complement strand
TGGAAAAAGCAGAAAACTATGATGGTGAAATTCCGCTTTTTTAAGTGTAACAATTCCAGTTTATAAAATTAAGAACGATGTTGGCAAGCCTCGAGGTGTCATCGGCGATGGACACGCGCTTCATGCTCTTCTATATGGCGACCTTAGCTCTCAGCTAATGAATTCAAGTTCAATCCTTCCTACGATGTGCTGTGTGCCGGCACGGTAGCCGGATCGTAGGAAGGATGCATGATGAATAAGCTCGAAAACGAAGTGCTGCTGAGCCGTCGCGCTGCACTGGGCGCATTCGCCACCGTCGCCTTGGGGACTGCCGGTCTTCTTGCCGGTTGTGGTAGCGATAAGGCGACCGTCACCGAGGACGCTGGTGATGGCGACAAGAAGGAAGAGGCGAAGAGGGAAGAGCAGTCTACGACTGACCTGGCGGTTGGTGCGACGGTGACCACGGCTGCCGGTCTTTCCGTCGTTGTCGATTCCGTCCAGCCCGGCCTCACAAATTATGACGGTTCGACCATGACGGGCATTCACGTCACGTACGTCAACAATGGCGATGAGGGCGCAGATTACAACATCTACGACTGGAAGGGCGAGGACGCCAACGGCGCTCAGCAGAATCAGGGTTACTACAGCGAGGGCTCCGATGAGCTACAGTCTGGTACCCTTGCCGCTGGTGGCTCTGTGGCGGGCAATATCTACTTTGATGGCGATATCAAGAAGGCACTGTATTTTGCCAACATGTTTGATAAGTCTGCCACTGCAAGCTGGGTGTTGGCCTAGCATGTCGCTACCGTTGCGCCGTATGGGAGGTGAAGTCGTATGCCCGATAAAAAGCTGACTGATGAGTTACTCAATGAGCTTCTCGACGCGCCAAACATCGATGGCTATATCAAAGAACACGACTTTGCCGCCCCGTCGCTTTCGAACTACCTGAAGCAGCTACTGCAGGAAAAGGGCTTGGAGCGCTCGCGCGTGGTTCGTATGGCCGATCTCAATGAGACCTTTGGCTATCAGATCTTTACCGGTGCGCGGCATCCGAGCCGCAATAAGGTGCTGCAGATTGCCTTTGCGATGGCGCTGACGCTCAAAGAGACCAACCGTGCGCTGACGGCTGCCGGGGTAAGCGTCCTTAACTGCAAGGACCGCCGCGATGCGATTATCATCTTTTGCATCGATCGCGGGTGCAGCCTCCAAAAGGTCAACGAGGAGCTGTATCGCTTTGGCGAGGAGACGGTGAGTTAGCGGTTGATATCTGAGCTGGCGGAGCTGCCGAACAACGACGCAAACGAACGGGGCGCGGATGCCATGGGGTGTCTGCGCCCTGCGCTATGATGGAGGCTATGGATACTCAGACCCCAACATATTCCGATGACGAGCTAACCGCAGCGCTTGTCGAGCACCTGGCGTCGCTCGATCGCGACGACAGCTATCGCGTGGAGCGTGTACTTAAGCGCTCGTCCGTTGAAACAACCGAGCTCGTGTACTTTGAAGGAACCGGCGGTGGTTCGCTCGGCCCCTTTGTCCGTAAACGCATCGATGCTTCGGCTCAAATCGGAGGGGCATACGAGCGTCTGTTTGCCGCTCAGCGGGCAGGCAGGCGTTTTGAGCACCTGCCCAGAATCGTCGATTGTCGTCGTGTGGGCGACGAGCTCAACGTGGTTATGGAATACATCGAAGGGGAGACGCTCGGGGCGCTGGTGGACCGTCTGGGAGCCACCCCCGATTATGCGCGTGAATTGTATCCTGCCCTATGCGATGCCGTGGGCGAGCTCCACGCCGGTTTTGCAATGGCGGGGGAGACGTCGGCGCCGGTGATCCATCGTGACCTCAAGCCGTCGAATATCATCGTGACAGGTGCCAACT
This sequence comes from uncultured Collinsella sp., assembly GCA_902478865.1. GTDB lineage: Bacteria > Actinomycetota > Coriobacteriia > Coriobacteriales > Coriobacteriaceae > Collinsella. The sequence continues at coordinate 2,156 of CABSNA010000165.1, read as the reverse complement.
ATACGCCTGATGACGGCCTGACATTTTCATCGCTGGTGATTATCGACTTGGGGATCGCTCGCGTATGGCGCGACGGCGCCGATGCCGACACCGTCAAGTTTGGGACACGGCCCTATGCGCCGCCCGAGCAGTATGGGTTTGGGCAGACGAGTGTGCGCAGCGACGTCTACGCGCTTGGCGCCCTGTTGTTCTTCTGCTTGACGGGAGTCGACCCTAAACCAGGGCTTGACATGCGCGAGCAATGCGAGGCGCGCGGCATTCCCACTCCACTTACCGATGCCGTCTGCATGTCGATGGCGCTCGACCCGGCCAAACGTTTTGCGAGTGCGGAAGCGTTGGGACGGGCGACGCGCGCGGCATACGACCTGAGTCGCCCCGTGCGGCCTCCTGCGCCTGTCCGTACTCCGGCCTCGGAGACGGCGTTGACGCCCCAAGGGCTCCAGAACCCCGCAGGGCTTCCTAGGCCTGCCGCCTCCGCTGCATGCGGTCTGCTCTCTCGCGCTCCGGAGTCTCTGGGGCGCATTTGGAATACGCTCGTCTGCTTCTCGCTGCTTGTGTTCTTTGCCGGAAGTCACTTTGCCGTCTTTCACCCCACCGGAGCAAACCAAAGCTACCCGACGTGGCTTCTCATAATCGAGTATTTTTTCTTTGTCGATGGCCTTATGGTGCTTATGCATTTTGCGCTGCTCGATAAGCGCCGTCTTCGTCGGCGATTCGCACTGCTCGACAGCTATCGCGGCAAGAAGCTCGCGAAACTCTGGCTCAAGGCATTGGGTGTGCTGCTCCTATGCATGATCGTCATAGTCGCGGTTGCCAATGCGACCGGCGTCGTCGATACCTCCGCTACCTAAAAGAAAAGGGCCCCATTGGGGCCCTTTGCAGTTGCACTTAGATGCGGTTCATCTGAGCGGCGACTTTGTTGTACCAGTCCTGCCACGTGGGTGGGCAGTACTTTTTGGCCGCAGCCGGGGTAAGGGTAGAGCCGTAGTTGGCGCCCAGATAGGCAACGTGAGCGGAGATGCCCTCGCTCCAGCTGCCAAAGCTGCGCCAGCCGCCGCCACGTGCACTCCAGCCCCAGGCGTTGTAAGAATTGGCGCAATAAGCACCCTTGGTGCTCTCGATGCAGGCGATGGCGGGGGACCAACGGGGGTCGACACCGGTATTCCAAGCGGCGACGGCAAAGTTATAGCCCTGGCCTGCCATGGGGGAGCCGGCGAGATAATTGTCGATGCGGCTCGTCCACTCATTAATGAACGAATCGTAATCGGAGCTACCGGTATTGGCGTTGTTCACCGTGGTGTCGATGGTGGTGTTGGCGTTGTTGGCCTGGCTGCTGGAATTGCTGCCGCTTACGCCCTCGCCCGAGAGCTTCTCGGCGGCAGCGGCCTTATCGGCCTCAAGCTTGGCAAGCTCGGCGGCATTTTCCTGCTCGGCTTTTGCCTGCGCCTCGCTGCGGAGCTGCTGGGCCTGCGCCAGCGCGTCCTCGGCGTTTTTCTGCTCTGCCTCAAGCTGAGACTTGGCCTGCTGGAGCTCGGCTTTGTTCTGCTCGAGTTCGGTTTGCATGTTATTGAGCTGCTCGATCTCGTCGACGCTCGAGCTCGTGATCTGGTTGGTGTATTTGCAGGTCGTGATGAACTCACCCAGGCTCTGCGCGTTGACCAGGAAGCTCACGATGGGATTGGTGCCCTTCTGATACTTGTACAGATCGCGCATGGCGGAGCTTGCCTTGGCCTGCTGCTCGGGAAGCTTAGCCTCGATTTCCTCGATGCTTGCCTCATTGGAGTCAATCTGCTTTTGCAGGTCATCGAGTTTGGTGCGGGCGTCGTTGTAGGCGCTCGTGGCGGCTTCGATCTTCTGCTGGGCTGCGGAAAGCTGGTCCTGCGTTGCCTGCGAGGCGGCATACGCCGCAACGGGGGAGAGCATCGGCGTGGCCGTCAGCGCAACGGCGAGCGCGGCGCTCGTGATGATACGAGCCGGCTTCGACGCAATGAGCGCTGCGGTGCGATGATTCGAATGCTGCATCCAGTCCCTCTGCAATCAATCGTAGGTTATGGTTCGAACGGTATTCTACTACTGCTTTCGACCTCAACTTGAACCTTAAAGGTCCCAAAGGGTCAAGTTGAACTTGAGGCTTTGGCTTTGACCTGCAGTTATGA
>CABSNA010000164.1 GCA_902478865.1 uncultured Collinsella sp. | reverse complement strand
CACTTTTGCACGAGTTTTAAATCTTCAAATTTCATAGCGAACTCCTAAAGAGCGTTAGGGTCGACGTCGATCCCGTCTTCCCAAAACAGATCGTTCAACGTAACGCGTAGCGCTTTGCAGATCGCCACACATAAATTGAGCGTGGGGTTATAGCCGCCCGCCTCGATTAGGCCGATAGTCTGGCGCGTAACGCCCACGGCCTCGGCCAAGTCAGCTTGCGAAAGGCCAACCGCCGCGCGCGCCGCCTTCATGCGTAGGTTCTTTTTGCCCGGCATGGAGTTCCTTTCGTAGTAATGGACAGATATCCGTTGCAACATGACAGAAATATATTGCATATATCAGACAATGCCAACTATATCTGTCATTATGGAAATCATGTTCGTCATTGCGCGCACGGTACCCCGCTGTACCCGAAACCGCGCGAGGCACTGGCCCTGCTCATCGAGCACCAAAAAGGGCTGGCCCCGATAACTCGGAGCCAGCCCTGAGTCGCCTGACGTGAGAATCGCGGCGTTATTTGAGCTTCAGTGCCTCCATCATAGGCACGGCGACGTCCCAATCGATCTTCCAGCCAATCGACACGCGGACGGTTTCACCCGTTGCGGGAGCCGTCGCAAACAGCGCATGGCCGTTGTTGGGACCGGTAAAGCGCAGCCACGTTATGCCGTTGTACTCGACCTGGTCGGTTGTTGTCTCTTTGTCTTCGTAGACCTGCTCCAGGCTTGCAACCTCTTCCTCCGGCGAGCGCGGGAAAATGCTGATGTTCAGGCGCCCTCCAGTCTCGTCGTGGAAGAAGTTTGCCTTTTCGTGCTCTTCGTTGGACGAATCCAGCGTATACCCATCGGCGGCCTCGATACTGTACGACGCGCAATCGATGCCGGTCATATTGGCCGCGTCACCAGAATCGGCCACACCGCCGGCAGCCTTGAACTCCTTGGTCTCGCACCCCGTGGTGTCAAAGTGCATGGCCTCATGATTCTTGGCGGGGGCGTAAGCGTCTACGAACTCGACAGTGATAGGCCCGTAGTACGCTGTCTTGGGCGCCCAGAAATACACGTACTCGACGGTCTCGCCCGGGCCGATATCTGGCCTCTTGGAAAGATCGATGCCCTCGTGAAGCTCATCGGGAGCCTCGCTTGCAACGTAGTCGAACACGGCCGCCTTGCCAGAAGTAAACAACGGGTCGCCTGCCTCAAGATCGCCCTGGGCAGCATGCACGTTAAAGGAGTCAAACGTCCTGTTCTTTGCATTGTTGTTGGTGATCTTGACGTGTAGGTAAAAGCCGTCCTGCAGCTTAGCGTCGCCGCGATAGAACGTACCGTGAGCCACCGACTCATAGGTAATGTCAGCCACCTCGACCGTCTGCGAATCATAGGCCTTGGGCTTCTCGGCCTTCTCCTGCACAGGTGCGCTCCCGCCCGAGCCACTCGGCGCATTACCGCCGCAGCCGGCCGCCGTACATGCCAGCACGGCCGAAAGCGTCACGGTGGGAATTCCTAACAGCAGCTTCTTCGTCATGGGCTTCATCATCCTCACCGCTCCTTTCGGCTTGCAGCTCATCCGTTGCCCGAGTCCCAAGTCGACCCCGTGGCATCGGCTTCCACTATGAGCGTATGACGAAACACGACGCCGGCGAAGTGACCCACGGCCCAAATAACGACCCGCCAGCGTTCCTTATGGGCCAAAGGGACTCGCACACGCACGCCCGTGGCCCATAAAACGAGACGCTTGTCCCAATGTTCGATTCGGAACAACAATCCGCACGACACGTTTTACCCGTTAATCCGAACGATTGTTCGATGGATTTCGTGTTGGGTGGAATCGCCCAAGGGCTGGGCTATGCTACCTTGACTATCTATATGACTTAAACGCAGCAAAGGAGCACCGAGAGAGCGAGTATGGCAAAAAACACCGCAAACTATGGTAACGACAGTATCCGCCAGCTCAAGGACGAGGAACGCGTACGCCTGCGCCCCGCCGTCATCTTTGGCTCGGACGGACTCGATGGCTGCGCGCATGCTGCCTTCGAGATCCTGTCCAACGCCGTTGACGAGGCACGCCAGGGCTACGGCAAACTTATCACCCTTACCGCCTTTCGCGATGGCTCCATTCAGGTAGAGGATAACGGCCGTGGCTGCCCGCTCGACTGGAACCCTTCCGAAAAGCGCTTTAACTGGGAACTCGTCTTTTGCGAGCTCTACGCCGGCGGCAAATACAATAACAACCAGGGCGGCGACTACGACTTCTCGCTCGGCACCAACGGCCTGGGCTCGTGCGCGACCCAGTACGCTTCCGAGTACATGGACGTCACGGTTTGGCGTGACGGTAACAAGTACTCCCTGCACTTTAAAAAGGGTAAGGTCGTCGGCGCCAAAAAGAAGGCGCTCGAGATTGAGCCCAGCGACGAGGACCGCACCGGCACCACCATCAAGTGGCGCCCCGATCTTGAGGTCTTTACCTCCATCAGCATCCCCCACGAGTGGTATCGCGAGACCATGCGCCGCCAGGCCGTGGTCAACGCCAACGTTACCTTCCGCCTGCGCATTGAGGGCGACGATGGCGAGTTTTCCGAAGAGGACTTTTGCTATCCCAAGGGCATTGAGGACTACGTGCTCGAGAAGGTCGGCGCCGACTACCTCACCGAGCCCTTCTTTATCGAGGCCGACCGCCGCGGTCGCGACCGCGAGGACCTGCCAGACTACAACGTAAAGATCACCGCATGCATGTGCTTCTCGCGCACTCTCACGATGCAGGAGTACTACCACAACTCATCGTGGCTCGAGAACGGCGGCTCGCCCGAGAAGGCTGCCCGCAGCGCTCTGACCAGCGCCATCGATGCCTACATTAAGAACCAAGGCAAGTACAACAAAAATGAGAGCGGCATTAAGTGGCAAGACGTCCAGGACTGCCTGGTGCTGGTAACCAACTGCTTCTCCACCCAGACGTCCTACGAGAACCAGACCAAGAAGGCCATCAATAACCGCTTTATCCAGCAGGCCATGACGGCATTCTTTAAGGAGCGCCTCTCGACCTATCTGATCGAGAACAAGGACGCCGCCAATAAGATCATGGAGCAGGTGCTCATCAACAAGCGCTCGCGCGAGAATGCCGAGAAGACCCGCCAGAGCATCAAGACCAACCTGCAGCAAAAGACCGACATGGCCAACCGCGTGCAAAAGTTCATCGATTGCCGCTCCAAGGACAAGAGCCGCCGCGAGATCTACATCGTAGAGGGCGACTCGGCAGCAGGCGCCATTCGCACCTCGCGCGATGCCGAGTTCCAGGGTGTTATGCCCGTCCGCGGCAAGATCCTCAACTGCCTGAAGGAAGACTACCCGCGCATCTTTAAGTCCGACATCATCATGGACCTCATGCGCGTGCTGGGCTGCGGCGTGGAGATCAAAGACAAGCGCATCAAGAACCTCGGTGCCTTCGACCTGGACAACCTCAACTGGAACAAGGTCATCATCTGTACGGACGCCGACGTCGACGGTTATCACATTCGCACGCTCGTGCTCACCATGCTCTACCGCCTGGTGCCCACGCTTATCGACGAGGGCTACGTCTATATCGCCGAGTCGCCGCTCTACGAGATCAACTGCAAAGAGAAGACCTACTTTGCCTACACCGAGCTCGAGAAGAGCGACATCCTCAAGGAGATCGGCGACCAGAAGTGTTCCATCAACCGCTCCAAGGGTCTTGGTGAGAACGATCCGGACATGATGTGGCTCACCACCATGAACCCCGAGACGCGCCGCCTGATCAAGGTGGAGCCCGAGGACGTCACCAAGATGGAAACCATGTTCAACCTGTTGCTGGGCAACGACGAGGCGGGCCGCAAGCGCCACATCTCCGAGCACGGCAAGGAATACCTGGACCAGCTGGACCTGCAGTAGCAGCAAATCGATAACGACGGCCTACAAGAAGTTCAAGAGGAAATCGTGGCAAAGAAGAAGACGAAGAACCAGCCAAAGAAAAAGCAGGTCAACGCCGAGAACGTCATCGGCCTGCACTCCGAG
>CABSNA010000163.1 GCA_902478865.1 uncultured Collinsella sp. | reverse complement strand
GATCAAACCCTTCGAGTTCGATCTGATACGAGACGTCTTGCATAATGTCCAGACGTCGCCAGGCTAGAAGTGTGTCGCCATCGAATTCCAAGGTCTTGCCTCCGTCTGGGGCAACGGCGTATAGACGCAGTTTAGCGGTGGTTGCAGGGTCGACAACCGTGACCTTTTTAATTTCGTTTCGAGTATTCTTGGCGCCCAACAAGGTGAGCAGTGTTGGGGCCACGACCTCGCCCGATGGCAAAAAGACGACTTCGATGGATTCGGGAAATGCGATGATGGCCGACTTGCGGACGGGCTGATTGGCGGCGGCAACTTCGATGTTTGCAGCATCGATGACCTCTGTGTGGTCGAGGGCGGCAAGCACGCAGCAGTTACCTTCATCGATCTCCTGAGGATCAGCAAGCCCCAGACTGTCCGCGAGCTCGGGATCGTTTGGACCGGTAGCGGGCTCATTCGGTGCTTCGAAAGAAGCTGGGACGCTGTTTGTCGGCGACGGCGTGTCGCCCGCACCTGCTTCTTTGTCCGTGCTCTCTTCTTGTATGGTTGCGTTGATGGGTTCGTCGTTTGAGGGGAGCGTCTTGGCGTCAAGCGCGGAGGGGACAATCCCGACGGCTCCGGATCCGTTCCACTCCATCTCGAGAAGCGCCGGGTCGGCAAGAATGCGTTGCCTGCCTAGCGTGTGGGTATCGATCGCAATAGGGCCTGCCTCCGTCCCGCGCGTAAGGCTGAGCGATCCGGCCGGCTTCTCGAAATGAATGTCTGTGTCTTCGGTGCTGGCGGCGTAGAACAGCAGGGATGCTTCTCCCGCCGCGATGGCATCGGTGCCCGCCTTGGTCAGCCGCAGCGATGCCGTGAATGAGAGGGTGGGCTGCACATCGTCTGCATTCGCGGCGGCGCAGCCCAGACATATACCGCCTCCTTTCTCGAAAAACGCACCGTCGAAGGCGACCTTCGCTCCGTTCGCCGAGTCATCGACCGAAGCGATATCGATGCGCAACCCCAAATCGCACGGATCGCCATCTGCATCGAGCACAATCGAGCGCCACGTGCAGACGGCGCACCCCGCCTGGGAGCCGTTTGCCTTGTTCGAACGATTGATATCCACGACTATCGAGCCGTCCGTATTACGACGAAGGCATCCCGAGGTTGAGATTGCGGCCTGTGCGAACGAAAAACGCTTGCACGCAATGGCGCTCGACGGATTTGGTGCGGAGCTTAGGGCTGCTGGTAAGGAGTCTGCCATGACGGGAGTCGCCCAAGCGGCGACAGGCGTTCCGGTTGCGAGCGCGCCGCAGAGTGCGACGACGGGCAAAAGGTTCTTCGATGCCATGGGGTCTCCTTAGCTAATTTAGTGCGGCCTGTCCGTGTTTCGTTTCTGGCTGCGTTTGATGTGCAGACCGAGGCCGGCGGTTCCCGCGCCTGCTGCCGTGGCGCCTGCTGCCAAGAGCCATCGTCTGTCGTCTGTCTGTGCCAACGGTTCCTTGCAGTTGCCACGGTCGAGCTCCGAGAGGTCGACCGTCACTTGCGTGGCGGCCTGCGCCTGTTCTTGCTGGGCAAAGGCCATGGCTGGCCCAAACGCTAGGATACTGACGGCGGCGGCCAGGGCGACGGCCTTATGCCGTGTGCGCACCGGGCTCGACCGTCCAGGTGATCGTTGCAACCTGATCGCCTTCGCCGGTTACGCGGAAGATGTCGCGCGTGACGCGGGCGACGTTTCCGCTTGTCTTGAGCTTAATTTTGTCCGTGCCGCCGGCAATGCCCTGGTAGCCCATGTCGAAGGCTGCATTCTTGGAAAGATCGAGGCCCGTCTCCTGCATTGCGGCGCTGGCGTTCTGGAGTGCGCCGTCGGGGCCGACCTTAAAGTCGATGGAATTCTGCGCGGTTCCGGCCTTGGCGTCGGCGGCAATGGTCCAGGTGTTCATGGCGTCGATCTTCATGTTGGTGACATGGATGCCGTAGGCCGAATGATTGTCGATGGTGGTCGCGTCTTCTGAGGGGCCCTGAAGCGTGCCGTCGGCCTTGGCGACGAAGGGAATAACCGTCGGAACTTTGAACTCTACGTTGTCGATCTCGGTCCTGACCATTACTTTCGTGGTTCCAACGCGCCCGGCTGCCAGAGCTGGCGTCGGGGCGGCGCCCATTGCGAGCGCGAGCGCGAGCCCTGCGCCCACGACGAGCGCTCTGGCTCCGTTCATGTTCCTGGTGATGTCCATGGTCGTTCCTTTCTATTCGCCGCGGGCCGTCCCCGCGATGATTGGACGAATGCTGGTGAATTGCGTGCGGTGCCGCGTCGGCCGAAAAAGCTAGTTCTCGGCTTGCTCAACCCGTACCTTGACACGTGTCGGATTGCCGTGGCTGTCGAGGGTCTTGGCATCGAGTGCCTGGATCTCGATGTATGCCTCGCCTTCTTTGATGTCGCCGGCGGGGCATGTCTCGATTGTCTTGCCGGTCTCGACCACACCGGATTCGTACATGGTCTCGTCGTTTTGGATGACGCGGAATCGCTGGGGAAATTTATTGTCTTGGACGTTTTGCACGTTGACGCGCAGCTTGCCGTCCTCCTGTAGCTGAGCGACCGGCGCGACCGAAATCGTCATCATGTTGTCGCGGACGATGGCATCGAGCTCATCTTGGATTTCTTGTCGCGATTTACCCTCTGCCGTCGTGACTGAGGCGCCCGCTTCGGGCACGGGCTGCGACTGCCAGGCGTATAGCCCTACGGCGATGAGGGCGCAGACGATAGCCAGACAGACAACGACGAGTTTCTTGCGACGCCCCAGTCCTGCGAGGCGGGGCGGCCTCTTCGCACTCATGCGGCGTCCTTGGTGGTGTAGACACGTGCGAACGTGGACGGGTCCGCTCCAAAGAGCATGTGAAGCATCAGGCGGCGCGAGTAGATGAGCTCGTCAAAGTCGTGAGGGAGCTCGATGTCGTGGATACGCGCGATGTGGTGGGCGAGCGCCGAGAACGACTCGGGGTCGCAGATAACATCGGTGGTGACGTGGTAGACCGCCGTATCGGGGAACGCCTCTTCGTCGAAAGGCAGGAGATAGGGATCGTCGTCGACCTCGATGGCGACGCCGTACTGGGGCCAGTAATATGCCATGGGAACCTCCCTGCTTCTGGGGCCAAAACTTCTATCGGTTTTGGCTGTCGACGCCGACCGTATCAGCCGCTACTTGACCAATTTCTGACCAAATGCTTGACGGATTGACATCTCCGCAGGTAAAAGGTGGAAAAAAATACTTCAACTTTTTTCGAGCGACAATCGAGCGGTCGGCGACGGCGGGGCGATATGTGTCAAAAGCATCGTCTGCCGAGGAAGCCTTGCCGTTCGCCGAATTGCACAAACGTAAAAATCGCCAATTATGGAGACGGTCTCGAACACGTCGACGAAACGATGCGGTAACATCTCCCTGCAAACACTGTAGTTAGCTAAAGGGGGAGTTCGCGTGTCTGCAACCATTAAACCCTTCACCGATGAGTTCGAAGAGTATGGCCGAGATGAATCTCGCGCATCGGGCGAAGCATCGAGCATCTCGTTTCCGACAACGGAAGACGAGGTCCGTGCCATTTTGGAAACGCTCCATGCCGAGCGTGTCCCGGTAACGGTTCAGGGCGCCCGAACCGGCCTTGCCGCCGGTGCCGTGCCCCACGGTGGGCATATCCTCAATACTTCCCGTATGAATCGCTACTTGGGCCTTCGCCGCGATGAACAAGGCCAATTTCTGCTGCGCGTGGAGCCGGGCGTTGTGCTCTCGGAGCTGCGTAAGCAGCTGAGCAAGAAGGTACTGCCGACCGCTGGTTGGGACCAGGCATCGCTTGAGGCCTACGAGGAGTTCCAAGAGTCCCCCGAGCAGTTCTTTTCCACCGATCCCACCGAGGCATCTGCCTGTCTGGGCGGCATGGCGGCATGCAACGCCTCCGGCGCCCGCAGCTACGCTTACGGCCCCATGCGCCCGCATATCACGGGACTCCACGTCGCACTGGCTGATGGCGATTTGCTTGAGCTTCAGCGCGGCGAGGCTTTTGCCCAGGGCCG
>CABSNA010000162.1 GCA_902478865.1 uncultured Collinsella sp. | reverse complement strand
GGCTCCATCAACAGCCCCATCGTCAAGTTCTTCTCGGACGAGGAGATGGCGGCTCTGCGTGAGCGCATGAACGTCGAGCCCGGCGACCTTGTGATGTTCGCCGCCGGTCCGCGCCTGCTCTCTGACGAGATCCTGGGCGGCATGCGTTCCCACATGGCTAACGCGCTCGAGATCAAGCGCGAGGGCCACGACTTCCTGTGGGTCGTCAACTTCCCGCTGTTCCACTGGGACGAGGATCGCAAGGCCTATGCTGCCGAGCACCAGCCCTTTACCCTGCCGACCGAGACCGACATCGCCAAGATCGAGGCCGACCCGTTGGCGGCCGGTTCCTGCACCTACGACTTTGTCATGGACGGCTTTGAGGCCGGCGGCGGCGGTATGCGTATCCACAACGCCGAGATGCAGATGTCCATGCTCAAGCTCCTGGGCTTTACCGAGGAGCGCGCCGAGTCTCAGTTTGGCTTCCTCATGGAGGCCCTCAAGTTTGGTGCGCCCCCGATGGGCGGCTTCGCCCTGGGCCTGGACCGCGTGTGCATGCTGCTCACCGGCTCCGACTCTATCCGCGACGTCATGGCGTTCCCCAAGACGGCCAGCGGCTCCGACCTCATGTCGGGCGCTCCGAGTGCCGTTTCCGGCGCCCAGCTCAAGGACGTCAGCCTGCGCTTGATGTAGGCAAGCGGCTACCTATTGCCTGTAACGAGGGAAGGACGTGTGCCTTCCCTCGTTTTTTGTGGGACGGGGGTGCGCCGGTAACGTACAATAACTACCACGTGGCTGGGTTTGCCGGCCGAATGTGCGATGTCGTGGGAGGGGACATGGTCGAGTTTACAAAGACGATTAAAGATCCGTTGGGATTACATGCCCGCCCGGTTGCGCTGCTCTATGACATCATTGCCAAGCATCGTAGCGACGTGTCAGTCAGCATCGGCGATCGCCACACGGATGGCCGCGATGTCATGGGACTCATGGCTCTCTACGGCGAGTGCGGCGAGGACATCATCTTCCGCGTTTCGGGCGTAGATGAGGCCTCCTGCGTTACGTCGATCAGAAACCTCTCGCTTTAAGCATGACAGGGCGTGGTAAAGGATGGTCCTTTGCCGCGCCCTTTTGTTTCGTATGGGAAACTTTTTCGAAATCTGAATGGGGACCCTTTCCAAAAAGTTAACCACGTGTTAGTTTACTAAAGCGAACATAGGCGTGGTTAACTTTTACCGCGTCGATGTTGAGGACGAACTGACGTTAGGAGCCACTCATGTCTTGCGGACCGCAGATGCCGGCAATGCCGCTTTCGATGGTAAAAGCGGGCGAAACCGTGCGCGTGTCCCGTGTAAAGGGCAATGAGGATATGAAGCACCACCTCAAGGACCTCGGCTTTGTCGAGGGCAGCGAAATCCACGTGGTGAGCTCGAGTGGCGCCAATATCATCGTCACTGTGCTGGGCGCACGCTTTGGTATCGATTCCAAGGTTGCCATGCACATCATGACCGTCGGTTAGTCGACGGTATTTCTGTACGCACTGAAAGGGGGACAAGTAAATGAAGACGTTGGGTGACGTTAAGGTGGGCGAGAGCTCCACCATCGTCAAGCTTCACGGTGAGGGTGCGCTTCGCCGCCACCTTATGGACCTGGGGCTCATCAAGGGCACTTCGTTCAAGGTCGTGAAGGTTGCACCGCTCGGTGATCCGGTCGAGATCAACGTGCGCGGCTACGAGCTTTCCATCCGCAAGGAGGAGGCCGCCGTCGTCGAGGTCCAGTAAGGACTCGTGGCGCATATTTCTGCAGATAAAGTTAGGTTTTTCTAACTTAATGCAGCATCTTTGAAGCACATTATCCAGCCTGCGCGGAGAAAGCAGCGCGGGCACACAAGGAAGAAGGATTGAATGGCGGATTCTCAGATCCATGTCGCGCTGGCGGGTAACCCCAACTGCGGCAAGACCACGCTTTTCAACCTGATCACCGGCGCCAACGGCTACGTTGGCAACTGGCCCGGCGTCACGGTTGAGAAAAAGGAGGCCAAGCTCCTAAGCGACAAGAACGTTACCATCACGGACCTCCCTGGCATCTACTCGCTTTCCCCCTACAGCCCCGAGGAGCAATGCTCGCGCGATTACCTCATGAGCGGCGAGCCCGATGTTGTCGTCCAAGTCGTCGATGCCACCAACCTCGAGCGTAACCTGTACCTGGCGCTTCAGGTTATCGAGACCGGCCTGCCCGTGGTCGTTGCCCTCAACATGGCCGACCTGGTCGAGAAGAACGGCGATAAGATCGACACGGACAAGCTCTCCAAGAAGCTCGGCTGCCCGGTCATGATGATCTCGGCTCTTAAGAACAAGGGCATCAAGGAGCTCTTCGAGCAGGTCAAGAAGTCCGCTGCTTCTAAGGGCCAGGTGCCGGAGCACAAGTTCGATTCCTCCATCGAGGACGTTCTGGACCACATCGAGAACAACCTTCCGGCGAGCGTTCCCGCCAACAAGCGCCGCTATTACGCCGTCAAGCTGTTCGAGCGCGACGCGGACGCCTGCAAGCTCATCAACCTCACCAAGGAGAAGGCCGCTCGCGTGGAGCAGCTGGTCGCCCAGTGCGAGCAGGACTGCGACGACGACGCCGAGTCCATCATCACCGGCGAGCGTTACGGCGTGATTGCCCACATCATTGACGAGTGCCTCACCAAGGCTCCGGCCAAGATGAGCACCTCCGAGAAGATCGACCGTGTGGTTACCAACCGTATCCTGGGCCTGCCGATCTTTGTGGTCATCATGTTCTGCGTGTACTACATCGCCGTTTCCACCCTGGGCGGCACGGTGACCGACTTCACCAACGACCAGCTCTTTGGCACCGACGGTTGGTATGTGCTCGGTCAGGGCCGCGACGCCTACGACGCAGCTGTCGAGGCTGCGGGCGACGATGCCGATTCGGTCGACCCGGCACAGTACGGCCCCTATGTCCCGGGTATCACCACCGTGGTGCACGATGCCCTTGTGGCGGGCGGCACCGAGGACGGTGGCCTGGTCGATTCGCTCGTCTGTGACGGCATCGTCGGCGGCCTGGGCGCCATCTTCGGCTTCGTCCCGCAGATGTTCCTGCTGTTCGTCATGCTGTCCTTCCTGGAGGACTGCGGCTACATGGCTCGCGTCGCCTTCATCATGGACCGCGTGTTCCGCCGCTTTGGCCTGTCCGGTAAGTCCTTTATCCCCATGCTCGTGTCCTCGGGCTGCGGCGTCCCCGGCGTCATGGCTACCAAGACCATCGAGAACGAGAAGGACCGCCGCATGACGGTCATGACCACCACGTTCATCCCCTGCGGCGCCAAGCTGCCGATCATCGCCCTGCTCATGGGCTCCATCATCGGCGATTCTTCCACCACCGCCGCGTGGATCAGCCCGCTCTTCTACTTCCTGGGCGTCTTTGCCGTCATCGCCTCGGGCCTCATGCTCAAGAAGACCAAGCTCTTCGCCGGTCGCCCGACGCCGTTCGTTATGGAGCTTCCCGCCTACCACTTCCCGGCGATCCGCTCTTGGGCGCTGCACGTGTGGGAGCGCTGCTGGGCCTTTATCAAGAAGGCCGGCACGGTCATCTTCGCGTCCACCGTCGTGGTTTGGTTCCTCTCCAACTTTGGTAGCTACAACGGTTCTTTTGGTTTCCTGCCTGCGATGGACGGCATCCCCGAGGAGTTCATGGACTACTCCGTGCTTGCCATGCTCGGCAACCTGGTCGCTTGGATCTTCGCCCCGCTCGGCTTTAGCACCTGGCAGGCCACCGCGCTGTCCGTCTCGGGCCTTGTCGCCAAGGAGAACGTCGTCGCCACCGCCGGCTCGCTGCTGTCCGTCGCCGACGCGGGCGAGACCGACCCGAGCCTGTGGACCGCGTTTGCCGGCATGTTCCCCACCATGGGCGCTTGCGTTGCCTTCGGCGCCTTCAACCTGCTGTGCGCTCCGTGCTTTGCCGCCATTGGCACCATCCGCAACCAGATGGATTCCGGCAAGTGGACTGCGATCGCCATCGGTTACGAGTGCGCCTTCGCTTGGGTGATCGGCCTGTTCATCAACCAGTTCTACAACT
>CABSNA010000161.1 GCA_902478865.1 uncultured Collinsella sp. | reverse complement strand
ACGTGGGCGTGGGTTCGGTGACGCCAACCTCGGTGCCGGGGATCTTGGCGGTGAAGCCCGTCACAAAGTGATACATGGCGGCGTCGGCCGTCAGGCGCGAGATAGGCGGCAGCACGCCAAAGGCATCGCAGGTCAAAAACAGCACGACGCTCGGGGTGGTGCCCATGCCCTTGGTCCACGCGTTGGGGATATGCTCGACGGGATAGGCCACGCGTGTGTTGTGCGTGATCGAAATATCATCGTAATTGGGCTTGCGACCCTCGTCGAGCACCACGTTTTCGCAGATGGCGCCAAAGCGAACGGCATTGAAGATCTCGGGCTCGTGGAACGCATCCAGGCCCTCGCACTTGGCGTAGCAGCCGCCCTCGATGTTGAAGATGCCCATGTCGGACCAGCCGTGCTCGTCGTCGCCGATCAGCAGGCGCGTGGGGTTGGCAGAAAGCGTGGTCTTGCCCGTGCCGGACAGGCCAAAGAACACGGCAGTCTCGTGCGTGACGGGATCCATGCTGGCCGAGCAGTGCATGGGCAGCACGTCATCCTCGACGGGCAGCAGATAGTTCATGACGCTAAAGATCGACTTTTTAATCTCGCCGGAGTAGCCGGTGCCGGCGACCAGAATCACGCGTTCCTGGAAGTTGATGACCACGGCGGCACTGGAGTTGAGGCCCTTGATGACAGGATCGCACTGGTAACCGGGCGCTGCGAGCACGCAGAAGTCGGGCTCGCCGGTGCGCGCGATTTCGCGGGCAAGCGGGCGGGCGAGCATCTGCTTGATAAAGAGTGCCTGGCTGGCACGCTCGCAGGCAACGAGCAGTCGACGCGTGTGGTTGCGGTCGGCGCCTGCCATGCCGCGGGTGACGAACACGTCGCGCTCGTTGAGATAGTCGACGATGCCGGCCTTGATGGCCTCATAGCTCTCGACGGACAGCGGGCGGTTGACGGCGCCCCAGGCAATCTTGTCGTGGACATCGGGGGTGTCGACGATAAAGCGGTCATTGGGGGAACGGCCGGTACGCTCCCCCGTCTCGATCACCAGCGCGCCGTTGGATGCCATGCGACCTTCTTCGCGGCGGATAGCGTGCTCGACGAGCTCTGCGGCGGGTAGATCGACCAGCAGACGGGGCTGGTTCTCGGCGGGATCTTCAACGAGCGTAATACCAAAGTTGGACAAAACTTCTGCAGGGGTAACACCAGGCATGGGGCCTCCTTTAAAAACGCGACACGTGGACGCGACGCGCACTTTACTCACGTAAAGCCCGTTGTACCCGATATGCAAAAACGTTTTTGCGGCAAGGGCGGCAAGCCCGCCCAACGGTCAAAAATCGCAGGCAAGCGGCCCAGTCATTGGGGACGTTCTTAAACGACTAGTCATTGGGGACACTCTTGAACAGGCAACATTCAAGGAGTGTCCCCGGATGCCAGCACTTAGGGACGTTCCCAAAGTGCCGGCACATAAGGAACGTCCCTAAGTGCCGACTACTGAATGGCGCCGCCATTTATTGAACAACCTGTTCAAAAACACGAATGGATACCACCGCGACTATACTAGAGTGCAGCAATAGAAAGGACCCCGCTTTGAGCATCACGCCCCTCGATAGCATTCGCCGCGCCATCGCCCGCCGCAACGGCGTCTCCAACCCCGCTGCATCGAGAGACGGCGCCGCGAAGGCCCAGGGCGGCCGCATCGAGAACGGCCTCTTCCCTGCCTCGCACACTGCCGAGGAACTCGCACGCATCCAAGAGCTGAGTCAGCGCAACGCCGGCGGGCCCGATAGCAGCCAAGCCACACGTCGCCGGCGCGAACGCGATCGCAAGCCCGGCCCCGTCCGCCGCATGGTCAACGCTTGGTGGAACCGTCTGCTCGGCGCCGTCTACGGCGGCGGCTTCTCCATGCAGGAAGCGGAATACGAGGAGCACGCCACCAGTCGCGACTATCTTTGGAACACCCTGGGCACCGCCGTATGGGGCATGGCGTTTCCGCTGCTCACCATTGTGTCGACGCAGCTCGTAGGCGCGGAGGAGGCCGGCAAGTTCTCCATCGCCTTTGTTACCGGCACGCTCATCATGATCGCGTGCAACTACGGCGTGCGCAACTTTCAGGTCTCGGACATCGACGAAAAAACCTCCTTCGCCTCCTACCAGCTCAACCGTTGGCTTTGCGGAGCGCTCGCACTAGGCTGCGGCCTCACGTACAGCAGCGCACGCGGCTACGATGCGCAGATGGCCACGATCGGCCTGGGCGTCTACCTCTATAAGGTGATCGACGGCATCGCCGACGTGTACGAGGGCCGCCTGCAGCAGGCCGACAAGCTCTATTTGGCCGGCATGAGCCAAACGCTGCGTTCCGCCGGCGTCATCGCGGTCTTTAGCGTGGCACTGTTCCTCACGCGCAGCATGCCCATCGCGGCCATGGCCATGGGCATCGCCGCGATTGCCTCGCTCGTGCTGGTCACCGCCCCGCTCGCCCTGCTCGAGACCGAAAAATCACGCCGCATGAGCCTGCGCGAGGCTGGCCACCTGTTTATCCAGTGCGCCCCGCTCTTTGGCGCACTGTTCCTGTTTAACCTTATCGAGAGCATGCCCAAGTTCGTGATGGAAGGCGCGCTGGCCTACAAGTATCAGCTGTACTTTAATGCCCTGTTCTTTCCGGCGCAGGGAATTTTGTTGAGCATTGGATTTATCTATAAACCGCAGCTCCTGCGTCTGTCGAGCATTTGGGCGAATCCGCGCAAGCGTCGCCGCTTTGACCTGATTATTGTTGCCGTTATGGCGCTGATCGTGGTCATCACCGGCGTGTGCGCCGCATTTATGGCAGGTCCCGGTATTCCCCTCATGAGCTTTATGTACGGTCTCAGCTTTGAACGCTACCGTACGCTGGCGCTGCTGATGGTCGTCGCCGGCGGCGTCACCGCGGCCATCGACTTTATCTACGCCATCATCACGGTGCTGCGCCACGCTGGAGATGTCACCAAGATCTACCTGATCTGCTTTGCCGTGAGCGTGGTGCTCCCGGTGATTCTGATCAATCTGCTCGGCCTGATGGGCGCCGTCGTGAGCTACCTAGCCATCATGGCCCTACTGCTGGTACTGTTGATTATCGAGTACGCCCACATCCGCCAACGCATAGAGAGGGACCGGAATCCGTACGGCGCCTAATTGCGGCGATGGGAGAAGCTAATTTGCGGTGGAATCACCCCGGCTGGAGTCTCGTTGCGGACACGCAAAACTAAGTGAGTAGACTTTTACCGAATCCCGGACCACACCGACAAAGCACAAGTCCGTGACCAGCGGTTTTATTGAGGCAAATATGTTGGGTGCTCGGCATTTCCAAATAAGTCTACTCACTTAGCCAGCGGGCAGCCAAATGATTATTTAATCCCCGTCCCTGAAAAATCAATTAGCGGGCAGAAGGGCAAAAGTAGTCAAAAAAGCCCCGTCCCAAATTAGCTACCCCTTGCACCGATTATTCGCCCGGGTTGATGTTCGCGTAGAACTCCGCCCCGTCGTCCAGGCGCAGGATGCCCACGCGACCGAACTCGGAGCCGGTGGCGGCAGCGCAGTCGATGTCGATGCGATCGGGCACGCCGGCGGCATCCTCGCCGCCCAGGCGCACGATCTGCCCGCGGCCCGACTCCTCATCGAGCCCCGCAAGACCACCGACCTCGCAATAACGCCCGAGCGACACCGTTGGCGTGTGACCGCTCACCACGACCGGACCCTTGCCCTCGGCAGAAAGCAGCCCGGTCGGCACATCCCAATAGCCGTGACGAATCCACAGCAGGTCATCGGACGACTGCAATGCGAGCATCTGCTGCAGCAGCTCGCGATCGGCACCCACCGCTCCGACGCCATCGGCACAATCGACACCATGCTCAAGCAAAAACGCGCGCGCCGCCTTCATCTCGATTCCAGCATGTACCAGCAGATACGGGCGCTCCTCGGTCTCGACCACCGCGTAGAGCGGCAGCGCGGCCATCCATCGCACGAGTTCCTCGTATGCCTCAAATTCCATGTCGTTGAGCTGTTCGCGCGTCGTCCAGCCACCGTTGATATCCCAGGTCTCGGCA
>CABSNA010000160.1 GCA_902478865.1 uncultured Collinsella sp. | reverse complement strand
CGGCAGCGTCAGATGTGTATAAGAGACAGACTATATTTCGGACAAGGCGACGTCGGTCGGCGGCGGCGTGCTCGAGGCACTCGCTATGCTCACCGATGTCTTTAGAGGATAGAAGGCGGCAATGGAAAAGCTCGATGTTGTGAATGCGGCGCTTGCCGCCCTGCGTGCTGGCGAGACGTGCGAGCTGGTGGTAGTGGCCGGTACGGCGGGGTCGTCCCCGCGCGGTGTGGGCGCATGGATGACTGTCTTTGCCGATGGCAGCCAGGCGGGCACCATCGGCGGCGGCAAGATTGAGCTCTTTGCGCTGGATGAGGCGCGCGAGCTCCTGGGCGCGGGACAGTCGCGTCTGGTCCGCTACACCATGGGCGGCGAGAATTCCGATACCGGCATGATCTGCGGCGGAGCCATCTGCCTGTGCTACCTGCATCTGGATGCGACCCAGGCACCGTTGTTCCAGTCGGTTGCCGACGTTTTGGCCTATCGGCGCATCGGTGACTTCGTCATCGACTTTGAGCCGTTTATCGCGAGCGCACATGAAGGCGACGTTGCCGAATACCATGGCGAGGAGTCGCGCCGCACCATAATGGGCTGCCCCGAGCTTTCGCTGGTGGAGGAGGGGAGTAAGGTCACCTACACCAACGCGGCCTCCGAGATTCCCGCGGCGCACATCGAGACGCTCTGCCCCGAGGGCCTGACCTATATCTTTGGCTGCGGCCACGTGGGTGCTGCGACGGCGCGGGTGCTCACGGCGGCGGGCTTTGCCGTCGTGGCTTGCGACGACCGCCCCGGCACGCTGACCCCCGAATGGGTGCCCGGTGTCTACGACCGTCGTCTGGTCGATTACAAGAACCTGAGCAAGCAGTGCCCCATCGGCCCGCGTGACCTAGTGGTCGTCGCCACGGCGGGTCACAAGTCCGATATCGACGTGGTGATTCAGGCCATGCACGCCAAGCCCGCCTATCTGGGCTGTCTGGGTTCGCGCCGCAAGACGGCCTTTGTGCGCGCCCGCCTGGAGCAGGAGGGCTTTACGCAGGAGCAGATCGACGAGCTGCACCTGCCGATCGGTGTCGCCATCGAGGCGGAGGACCCCGAGGAGATTGCCATCTCCATTGCCGCCGAGATGATCCATCTGCGCCGTACCAAACTCGTCCCTCGCAAGCGCTAATCGCATCCCCATATGATGAGTTGCGGTGAAATAGGGACTGTCTGTGCCTGTTAAGCCGTCAAACAGTCCCTATTTCACCGCAACTGCTGTTTGACCCCGGGGGATGCAGAATTGCGGGTCAAAATGCTACCTGCGCTATATGCCCTATAATGTCCGACCGTTGAGCGGCATGGGGCCGCTGCTTAGGGTATGGGAGGCGCAAATGGCAGAGTCGGCAGCAGGGGATGCCCTGTTCGAGCGTACGGGAAAAGTTTCGTTTGTGCAGGTATTACCCCATGCACTGCAGCATGTGCTGGCGGCATTCGCGGGTATCGTCACGCCCGCCATCATTATCGCGTCGGTCTGTGGCTTTGCCCCTCAAGAGGAAGCCGCTGTCATCCAGGCGTCGCTCGTCCTCTCGGCGCTCGACATTTTCCTTCAACAGTTCCCCATAAAAGGTGTCGTCGGTTCGGGCCTGCCCATCGTGATGGGCGCGAGCTTCACTTTCGTGCCGGCGCTCAAGGCGGTCGGTCTCGAGCTTGGCTTTGAGGCCGTGCTGGGCGCCCAGGTAATCGGTGGCGCGCTCGTCGTGCTCTTCGGCCTGCTGTTTAGGCGCGTGAGTTTTCTGTTTCCGGCCCCGGTGCTTGGCACCGTCATCTTTGTCATTGGCCTGTCGCTATGCCCAGTGGCAGTTGCCTCCATGGCGGGCGGGGAGGGCGCTGCCGATTTTGGCAGTGTCACCAACTGGGCCGTCGCGCTCGTGACGTTTGTCGTCACCTTTATGGTCGGTAACTACGGCAAGGGCGCGCTTAGGCTGGGCAGCATACTGGCCGGTATCTGCGCGGGCTTTGTTTTGGCTGCGGTGTTGGGCATGGTCGATTTTTCGGCAATCGCGACCGCCAGCTGGTTTGCTCCGCCTGCCTTGGGCGCCCATCGCCTGGCGTTCGACCCGGCCGCGTGCGCCGTCGTGGGCGTTGTCGCCATTGTCAACGCCATGCAGGTCATGGGCGAGTTTGCCGCTGTGTCGTCCGCTGCGCTCGATGCCCCTGCGACCGATAGCCAGATCTCGGGTGGCCTGATCGCCAACGGCCTGGTCGGTATGCTGTCGGGCTTTTTGGGCGGCGTCCCCACGGCAACCTTTGGCCAGAATGTGGGCATTATCGCCGAGAACAAGGTTGTCAACCGCATGGTCTTTACGCTTGCCGCCGCCATCTTGCTCATCGCGGGCCTGCTGCCCAAGTGCGCGGCAGTGCTCACGTCCATTCCGCAGCCGGTAATCGGCGGCGCCACGATCGGCGTGTTCGCAACCATCGGCATGAACGGTGTGGTCATGTTTGCCCGCCACGGCCTGTCTCAGCGCGATACCACGCTCATGGGTCTCTCTATCGCTTTTGGCACGGGCATTGAGCGCACGGCCGGCGCGCTTGCCGGCGCTGGATTCCCCGCATGGGTCGGCACCGTCTTTGGCGGATCCTCCATTGCCGTCGCCGCACTTGTTGCCGTCGTCCTCAACCTGGTCCTGCCTCGCCAAAATTAACGCCTCATATATGAGTTGCGGTGAAATACGGACTGTTAAAGCCTGTTAAGCCGTCAAACGGTCCCTATTTCACCGCAACTGCCATTTTCCTCCGTCCCCTAGGGATCAATATGTGCGGGGGAGTTGTGGAGTTGTGCAGGCAGACGAGGTTTTTCTGGAAATACGCACCCAATGCGCGTATAGTACCGATTGTTTTGTCGGCTCCTGCTGCGTCGAGTCCAAACCGCGAAATGCCATGAGCGGCGCGGATGCAGCCAGGAGGCACGAGGACAACCCATCGTGGCCACGCCCCGTGCTTAAAACCCCAAGAAGGAGTGAACAATGGCAGAAGAGAAGTATGTGCCGCGTCTGAAGACCAAGTACAACAACGAGGTCAAGCAGCAGCTTCAGGACAAGTTCCAGTACGAGAACGTCATGATGATCCCCAAGTTTGAGAAGATCGTCGTGAACATGGGTGTCGGCGAGGCCGCTACCGATTCCAAGGCCATCGACGGTGCCGTGCGCGACCTGCGCGCCATCACCGGTCAGCAGCCGATGATCACCCGTGCCCGCAAGTCCATCGCTACCTTCCGCCTGCGCGCTGGTATGCCGATCGGCTGCAAGGTTACCCTGCGTGGCGACCGTATGTGGGAGTTCTTCGATCGTCTGACCTCCGTCGCGATCCCCCGTATCCGCGACTTCCGCGGCATCTCCGCCAAGAGCTTCGACGGTCGTGGTAACTTCTCCATGGGCGTCACCGAGCAGCTCATCTTCCCCGAGATCGACTTCGACTCCGTCGATCACCAGCGTGGTATGGACATCACTTTCGTGACCACCGCCAACACCGATGAGGAGGCCAAGGCCCTTCTGGACGCCTTCGGTTTCCCGTTCAAGAAATAGGTTCACCTGCCCTATGAGCGCCGTTCCCAGAAGGGGGCGGCGCTTGGGGCGAACAATACTCTATGTGAGGAGGATATAAGTGGCTAAGACATCGATGATCGTCAAGTGCAATCGCAAGCAGAAGTTCTCTACTCGTGAGTACACGCGCTGCCAGCGCTGCGGCCGTCCGCACTCTGTGTACCGCAAGTTCGGCCTGTGCCGTGTCTGCTTCCGCGAGCTTGCACTCAAGGGCGAGCTTCCCGGCGTTAAGAAGGCCAGCTGGTAAGTCACTACCAGCGTTTCAAGCATCAGTTTGGAACAGGGAAAACGCGCTAAAAAGGCTTTGCCGTTAAGGGCGGCGAAGAACCAAGAGCACGTGTTCATCAAGAACGAAGGAGAATCTGTATGAACCTTACAGACCCGATCGCAGATATGCTTACGCGCATCCGTAACGCTAACTCTGTGAACAAGGCCACGGTCTCCATGCCGAGCAGCAAGAAGCTCGTCGAGATCGCTCGTGTTCTGCACGAG
>CABSNA010000159.1 GCA_902478865.1 uncultured Collinsella sp. | reverse complement strand
GCAAAGAAGTATGAGTTGCTTGCGGTTCCCTCGGACAGCTTTGGTATGCCGGGTTGGTTCCGCTTGGGCTACTGCGTGAGTTACGAGACGATTATCAATTCGCTACCCGCTTGGAAACAGTTGGCGGACGAGTATCGTTAAAAGTAAAGCGCTCTGCCTACAATGTTTTACGTGAAACGGGGTTTGGTGTTAAGCCGGACCCCGTTGTCATGGACGTTGTGTCTTTGGGATGGAGTGGTTTTACGACTATCGAAGGCTATGCGTACAATGAATATAAGCGACGGCCGTGCCAGATAAGGAGACCTGATGCCCTACCTGCTTTCTTGTGACATTCACACCCATACGATGTTCTCTGCGCATGCATATTCGACCATTGAGGAGAATGTGTACTGGGCGGCAGAGCGTGGCCTGCAGGTGCTCGGATCCGCCGACCATCTGAGCTCTATGGTTACGGCTTGCCCCAATGACCTGCGCAGTTACCAGTTCTTTATCAACCAGGATATCTGGCCGCGCATTTGGAGCGGCGTGCTAGTGCTGCGTGGTGCCGAGGCTGATATCGTTTCGCTGGACGGAAGCCTGTTTGGCGAGGACACTCCTGTCACGCTCGATATCGCCGGCGATTCGTATAGTCGTGAGCATTCGCTGTTCGATTTGGTTACGCGTAATTTGGATTATTTGGTTGCAAGCGTGCATAATCCGCAGATTGCTGAGGGCGCGACGCTGGCCCAGACGACCGAGATGTATATCAATGCCCTGGAGCACCCCAAGGTGTTCATGCTGGGCCACACGGGGCGTTCGGGCGTGCCGTTCGATATCGACGAGGTGCTGTTGGCAGCTAAGGCCAAGCACAAGATTATCGAGATCAACAACCATAGTCTTGAACACGGTATCGACACTGAGCATTGGGTCGTATGCCGCAAGATCGCCGAGCGCTGCGCCGAGCTGGGCGTGGGCATTGGCGTTTCGACCGATGCGCACATTGGCATGGCCATTGGCAAGCTCGATCACGCGCGCAAGATGCTCGACGAGATTCACTTCCCGCTGGATTTGATCGTGACGCGCGACCGCGAGACGCTGCTGCGCGAGATGGCGGCAGCCGGCGTGTGCGATCTGCGCAATGGGATGTAGCGGAGTTTATAAACCAAGCGAAGGGGGCGGCCCAGGCGGGTCGCCCCCTTTCTTGTCCCAAAAATCTACTGAGGTTGGTTAGCGGCGTTCGAGGACCGCTACGGTTTCGGTGTGGTCGGTGTGAGGGAACATGTCGACGGGCGTGATCTTGAGCAGGCGATAGCCTCCGTCGAGGAGCTGATGCAGGTCGCGCTCTTGAGTTACGGGGTTGCAGCTGATATAGGTGATGCGGCGCGGCTTAAGCGCGCAGGCAGCTTCGAGGAACTCGGGCGTGGAGCCGGCGCGCGGCGGATCGATGGAAAGGACATCGACCCGCTCGTTGTTATCGGCGGCATCCAGGATGTAATCGGTGGCGTCGTCGGCCATAAACCAAGCGCTGCGGGTGAGGCCGTTGAGCTCGGCATTGCGACGTGCGTCGGCAATGCCCGCCGGGTTGCGCTCAACGCCGAGCAGCATAATGCCGATACCCTTGTTCTGGGCATCTTTAGCTGCGCAAAGACCGATGGTACCGCTACCGCAATAGGCATCCATGAGTACGTCGCCCTGCTGCAGGTCCATGCCGTCAATCGCGAGCTGATAGAGCAGCTCGGTCTGCTGCGGGTTGGTCTGGTAGAACGCGGTGGGGGAGATATCGAACTCGCAGCCGAGCAGCTGGTCGCGCATGCACTCGGCGCCATATACAATGCGGGTTTCCTCGCCGAGGATGGCGTTGCCGGGACGTCCGTTGATGTTTTGGGCGACGGTGACGATGTGCGGATTGAGTGCGGCGACAGCCTCAAAGAACTCCTGCGCATGCGGCAAGTCGCGCTGAGCGGTCACGAGCGTGACCATGACCTGGTCGGTACGCCAACCGCAGCGGACGACGGCATAGCGAAGTAAACCAAGATGCTTGTCCTCATTAAAGGCGGGAATATGCAGCCGCTCAGCTTCGCGTGCGATGCCGTTGAGAATCTGACGGGCACCCGGTGCCTCGACAGGACACTCGGGTACGGCAACGATCTTGTGCGTGCCGCGCTCAAAGAAACCGCAACGGACGGCTCCCTCCTTACCGGGAGCAAAGGGAGTGGCAGCCTTATGACGAAAGCCACGCGGCGCAGGATATTTGCCCGGGTCGCCCAGGGTGACACCCATGCCACGAATAGGATCTACAGCAATGCCCTCACGCTCACAAAGCGAAGCAAAAAGCTCCTCCATAGCAGCCTGCTTGGCGGCGAGCTGCTTCTTATAAGGACGATTGAGCGCCGTACACCCACCGCAAGCTTTCATGATCGAACAGGGAGACTTGGGGTCCACAGCCTTACGCGCAGACGAAACCGGATCTTTATGCGAGCGCTTGGAGCGAGTCTGAGATGCCTTGTCCTCGTTCCGACGAGAACTGGGGCGCTTGGCCTTAGCCTTGCCCTTGGCCGACTTACCCTTCGCATCCTGAGACGACTTGGATTTCTTAGAAGATTTTTTCTCCTCCGACCCCTCAGCCGCCTCGATCAAAGCACGACGAGCCCTACGCTCCGCACGAGATTCTGCCATGAATTAACCCCACTATTAAAGAAAAAGAAAAGTCCGAAGCAATTGTACCGTGCATTCAACGTGCCCGTTTGGAGAGGAGGCTATTTAAGGTTCCGAGCACGTTGTCTCCCGGCTGGGTGGCGCCCGGCGCGGAGTTTAATTTGTCGCGAGTTCCGCACGAACAGGAGGCCACTTAATGTGGCCTCCGTCGTGAGCAGGACTGTAGAGCAGCAAATTAAACTCCGCGCCGGGCGCCACCCAGCCGGGTGCTCCAACCTAGTGCTCCATGCGTGCTTTCCGTCTTGCGCAGGACTGTAGAGCAGGAAACTTAATTACGCGCCGCTCCCCGCCCGCGCCGGGCAACCCCAACCTTGTGCTCCATCAAGGTAAAGTGTATGATTCTGAACGTTACATGACTCACTTTACTTAACTAAAGTGCCATCAAGGGGGAATACCATGAATACCGATATGTCTCGTCGTCAGTTTGTTGGTCTAGCCGGCTCGCTTGCCACGGTGCTCGGCCTTGGTCTTGTCGGTTGCGGCGGTGGTGCCGGCAAGGGCTCCGCTGCTGGCTCTGCCGCGGCAAAGGATGTGAAGGGCGCCGCCGAGTCCAAGAAGCTCGTGGTGGGCTTTGACAAGTCCTATCCTCCGTACGGCTTTGTGGGCGATGACGGCGAGTACACGGGCTTTGACCTCGACCTTGCCAAGGCCGTTGCCGATAAGCAGGGCTGGGAAGTCGATTACGAGGCCATCGATTGGGATGCCAAGGACACGCTGCTCAACTCCGGCGCCATCAACTGCATCTGGAACGGCTTTACCATGGAGGGCCGCGAGGACGACTACACGTTCTCCGAGCCGTACATGCTCAACGAGCAGGTGCTGGTGGTAAAGAAGGATGCAGGCATCAAGAGCTGGGACGATCTTGCCGGCAAGACCGTGATTACCCAGACCGATTCCGCTGCGCAGGATGTGCTTGAGGGTGACCAGAAGGATCTGGCGGCGACGTTTGCCACGCTCGACACCATCGGTGAGTACAACACGGCGTTTATGCAGCTCGAGAGCGGCGCGGTCGATGCCGTGGCTTGCGACCTTTCGATTGCCCAGTATCAGCTTGCCGCCAAGCCCGATGCTTATACGCAGCTTGATGAGCCGCTGTCCAGCGAGCACTACGCCGTCGGCTTTAAGAAGGGCGACACCAAGTCGGCCGACGCCGTGACCGAGTCGCTCAAGGCACTCTATGAGGACGGCACGGTCAAGGACCTCTGCGACAAGTATTCAAGCTACGGTCTATCTTTCGATAATTGGGTGCTCAAGTAATGTCTATTCAGGTCATGATGCAGATGCTCGGCCAGGGATTCTTGGTCAGTTTGCAGTTGTTTGTGCTGACGCTGCTGGGGTCGATTCCGCTGGGAATCCCCGTGGCGTTTATGCGCATGAGCAAAA
>CABSNA010000158.1 GCA_902478865.1 uncultured Collinsella sp. | reverse complement strand
TATTGTATCCCAGCGCCGCACATGCGTGGTGCAGGGCATGTGAACACCCTCATATGGGACAACAAACCACGCCCCAAAGATTGTAACCCCCTACTTCGTGTGCGGGATACCCAGCACGTCAAGCGCGTTGGCCACAATGGACTGGAACGGCACCGCAGCGGCATCTGAGCCGCTCGGCGTTCCGTCGAGCGTGATATAGCACAGCACCTTGGGCGATTGTGCCGGTGCAAAGCCCATAAAGGACGACATGTAGTTCTCCTTGAGGTAGCCGCCGTTCTCGTCGGCACGTTCGGCCGTACCGGTCTTACCCGCCACGTCATAGCCGTCAACCGCGCCGCCAACGCCCGTTCCCTCGGACACGACCGTCTGCATGCACGATGTCACCTGGGATGCGGCGTCCTCCGAAATCGCGCGCTCGCCTTCGCCCCAGTCCTTCTCGTCGCCTTTGCTGGACTTATAGAAGTGCGGTGTCATCATCACGCCGCCGTTGGCGATGCCGCCCACGGCACGTGCGATCTCAATCGGCGAGACGGACAGTGCCTGTCCAAAGCTCATCGAGCCCAGCGTGGCGCCGTCATACTGGTCACGCTCCTTGACGATACCCAGGCTCTCTCCCGGAAAATCGACACCCGAGCTGTGACCGATGCCCCACTTGTCCACATAGGCGGCAAAGTCGTCGGCACCGATCTTGCGCCCCACTAGGACAAAGCCCACGTTGGACGAACGGCGCATCATCTCGCGCACATCCATGGTCATGGCATAGTCGCGCTTGTCGGCATCGGTGACGGTATCGTCGCCCACCTTGATGCTCGCCGGCACCTCAAACGACGTACTCGATCGCACGACGCCCAAGTCGAAGCCGGCGCCCGCCACGAGCGTCTTAAAGACCGAGCCGGGCTCGTAGGCGTCGGTGATCAGGCGCAGATTCATATCCTCGGTCTTGGCATTCTCCAGATCGGTCTGGTCGTAGGTCGGGTACGAGCAGGCTGCCAAAATCTCGCCTGTCGTAGGATCGGTGACCAGCGCCGAGCCGTTCTTGGCCTTAGTCTTCTCAACTGCCTCTGCCAGGGCATCCTCGGCCGCACGCTGGATATTGACGTCGAGCGTCGTCACGATATCAACGCCGTCGACCGCAGCCACCTTTTTATAGGCACCGCCCGCGATATAGCTGCCGTCCCTCGCGCGCTCGCGTACGAGAGAACCGTTCGTGCCGGTCAGAAGCTTGTTGTATTGCTTTTCGAGACCCGTCAAGCCGTCGTTGTCTACATTCACTACACCCAGCACCTGCGATGCCAGATTGCCGTATGGATATACGCGCTTCATGGCCTGCTCAAAAAGCACGCCGGGCAGGTTCTTCTTCTCCAGCGCCGCAACATCGTCTTCGTCCACCTGGCGCTTGATATACACCCAGGTGCCATCGGACTCAACGAGCTTGCGGCAGGTCTTTTTATCGATTCCAGTTGCCTTGACCAGCGCCGACACCGTCTTGTCAACATCCTCGACAAGCTGCGGGTTCACGGCGATGTTGCGACATTCGACCGACGACGCCAACACGTTGCCGTTGCGGTCGTAGATGGTGCCGCGTTTGGCATAGAGGGTCTGCGCAAGCAGGCGGCGCGCATCGGCACGCTCGCGCAGTTTATCGGCTTCGACAATTTGATAGTCGGCAAGGCGAAAGACGCCCAAGCCCAAGCCAAGCCCGATGAAGCCCATGACGGCTTTGCGGCGAGGCAGAGGTGCGCCTGTGAGCCATTCGGTCGACGAACTCTTGCGCGACCTGGTGTTATGCACTTGAGGGCCGCCCGAGCCGCGAAGTCGCGACGCCGGGTCGTTGCCACGGGACTGCCCGGCGTTGTAAGATTGCCGACCCGTTCCTTGATAACCAGAACGTCCCCGCGACGAGGGACGTCCAAAACCGCGGCCCCCATCGGAACCGCGGCGATAGTCATTTGTCATACTCAGCTACCGTCTTGCTACTGAGCGGTCGCGGTCGCGTTGGCGCCCGCGGCTGCATCCTGCGTAAAGTCAAGTGTAACGCTCTCGCTGGGCTCCACCATGCCATAAGCGCCCGCAAGGTCGCGAATGCGCGTGTCGGCGCCATAGACCGAATGCATGACCTCCAGGTCGGAGCTCTCATCGGTCGCCTTTTCGAGCGTGCTGGTAAGCTCGGCATTGCTGTTGAGCACCTGGGCCGTAACGCCGGCGAGCGCCACGCGGGCGACGCCGATCGTCATGAAGATAGCCGCAATGATGCAAAACGTTTTAAGAACGCTCATGAAAACCGGGCTTACCGCCTGGTTTGCCTGACGGCCCGCGCCCGTGTAGACATCAAAGCGCGGCGCGCGCTGCTCACGGGGAGCAACGGGGGCCTGCGGCGTCTCACGATAGGCGGGCATGGCGTTCATATCATAGGCGAGTGCTGCGCTTGAAGTGTTGTAGCCCATGATATGCCGCCTCCCATCCCGAGTACGTTGGTAGTGTGTTTAAGCTTCGTTTATGGTGCGAGCGGGAGGTCCAATATCGCGCGGTCGCGCCTACAGACGCTGCGCCACGCGGATTTTGGCTGATCTCGCCCGAGGGTTGCGCTCAACCTCATCAGGCTGGGCAACCAAGGGTTTGCGGGTGATGACCTTGAGTATCGGCACGTTGCCGCACACGCACACCGGAATCTCCGGCGGACATGTGCACCCCTGGCTCATCTCCTTAAAGTGGTTCTTTACGATACGGTCCTCGAGCGAGTGATACGAGATGACGCAGATACGTCCGCCCGGGTTGAGCCACCTGGTGGCGGCATCAAGCCCTCGTTCGAGCACATCGAGCTCGTGATTGACCTCGATGCGGATGGCCTGGAAACTTTTCTTGGCCGGGTGTCCACCATGCCGACGAGCGGCAGCCGGGATACCCGCCTTGATGATCTCGACAAATTGGCCGGTGGTTTCGATCGGTTCTTGCTCGCGGCGGCGCACGATCTCGCGCGCGATCTGCGAGGCGAACTTCTCTTCGCCGTAGACGCGTAGAATCCGGGCGAGGTCGTGTTCGTTATAGGTGTTGATGACCTCAGCTGCGTTTAAGGTGTTATTACCCGGATCCATCCGCATGTCCAATGGGGCGTCCTCGTTATACGAAAAGCCCCTGCCAGGGATATCGAGTTGCGGTGACGAAACGCCCAAATCGAACAGGAAGCCATCGACCCCGGGCACCTCGGCCGAGCAAAGCAGCTCGTCCAAGTCGCCGAAGTTGCCCTTCAGCAGCTGGTGCGGAACGCCGGGAACCTCGCGGTCCAGACGGGCGCCAGCGGCCTCGAGGGCCATGTCGTCCTGATCGACGCCGAGCAAAAGGCCCGTCTCCCCCACCCGTGCGGCCATCTTTACCGAATGGCCGGCACCGCCAAGGGTGCAATCGCAGACAACGGAGCCGCTCTTTAGCCGCAGCGACTCAAGCACTTCGCCGAGCATGACAGGTTCATGCCGATATTCTTGTGTCAAGATCCCACGCTCCATCCGTTACCCGTGCCTTGCCCTTACGAGAAGAAGAGGTCCAGCAGGGCCTCATCGTCATCGTCCTCATCGGCCGCGGCGCGATCCCAAACCTCAAGGTGGTCGTAGTTGCCCACAACCGTGACCTCGCGGTCGAGGTTCGCCTGCTTGCGGAGAGACTCGGAAAGACCGATACGACCGGCGCTGTCCACGTCCATCGACGTGGTGCGCTTGTTGATCGCCCTCATGAGCTTCTGGTCATTAATGTCACGCGGGTTAAAACCCTCGTGGCCCTCACGACCCGCGAAGAGTCCTTCGACCCACTTATCGAAGGCCTCGGCAGAGAACACGTACAGAGCATCGACATCCAGGGCTTTGAACACGCGAACGTGCTCTCCAAGCTCCTCGCGAAGGGGTGCAGGCAGGGACAGACGACCTTTTGCATCGAGATTGCGCTCGTATGCACCAGTCATTCCCATGTGCGCCCTCCCCTCGGTTACTCAGATGGCACGTACGCGGGGAACCACCCCGCCTGTCGACGTCATTAATAATATGGGGAACCGCCCCATTTTTCAACACCTTTCCCCACCCCTGTCTCTTATA
>CABSNA010000157.1 GCA_902478865.1 uncultured Collinsella sp. | reverse complement strand
TCAACTACCATCGAGATAAAATCTATCAGCAGCTGGGCTTTGGAGACTTTCTTTCAATCGGCGATTTCGAAGGTGCGCCCTATTACCATGCCGGCGTATGCGACTACGCCACCTACGACAAGATACTCGACCTGCTTAGAACCGACGAAGCGCCGCAGTTCATCTTTGACGTCACGATGCAAAATCACGGCGGCTACGACTATGGCACCGTTCCCGCCGAAGAGCTGACAAACTATTGGGTCGAGGGAGCCAGCGAGGGCGCCAACAGCGCGCTCAACACCTATCTCACCTGCATCAACGCATCCGACCGGGACCTCGAGTACTTTATCAACGAGCTCCGCAATATCGGCAGACCGGTTGTTCTTGTCTTTTTTGGCGACCATCAGCCGAGTGCCGCAACGACTCTCAACGACGAGCTGTACCCTCAGGAAGATACGGCAAGCCACGCTTACCGTATCTATCAGTCGACATATCTCGTCTGGGCTAACTATGAGATCGCCGGCAATACCGAGCTCAACGTCTACGACACCGTCGGGGCAAACGAGATTGCAGCCATTACCCTTAATAAGATCGGCGCCCCGCTCACCGACTATCAAAAGGCCCTGCTTGCGACAAGGTCAGATGTGCCCACCATCAATGTCGCCGGCTATCTCGGTGCCGACGGGCTGCGCTACGACTTGGAATCGGAAGACAGCCCCTACGCCTCGACGATCGACAAGCTGCAGCGCATGCAATACCTCGAGTTCGCCAGCAAAGTTCAGTAAGCCCGCCCATTCGCTTGGGCCCATCGTATTGCAAGCACGCTCGGCCCAAACGCATCGCAAATGACTCCCGCTCGCAAACGAGGGTACAATGACGCTCGTGTCACATCGCGGGGCCCCGGCCCCAGCATATACAAAGGAGTCATACATGGGTTGCGAACACGCACAGGCCGCCGGCGGACAAACGTCGCCGTCGCAATTTGAGGAGAACACGCTGTCCGAGGTCAAGCGCGTCATCGCCGTGCTTTCCGGCAAGGGCGGTGTCGGCAAGTCGTTTGTCACCGGTGCCATCGCCACCGAGCTTGCCCGTCACGGCCACAAGGTCGGCGTCCTCGATGCCGACATCACCGGTCCCTCTATCCCCAAGATGTTCGGTATGAGCGGACGCCACGTCCATGCCCTTGGCAACCTTATGCTGCCCGAAATCTCCGAGCACGGCGTCAAGGTCATGAGCTCCAACCTGCTGCTCCAAAACGAGACCGACCCCGTCCTTTGGCGCGGTCCGGTCATCGCAGGCGCCATTAGGCAGTTCTGGAGCGAGACCTCGTGGGGCCCCATCGACTACCTGCTGGTCGACATGCCTCCGGGAACAGGCGATGTCGCGCTCACCGTCTTCCAGTCGCTGCCCGTCGACGGAATCGTCATCGTCACGAGCCCGCAGGATCTGGTCTCGATGATCGTCGCCAAGGCGGTCAACATGGCCGAGAAGATGAACGTCCCCATTCTGGGCATTGTCGAGAACATGAGCTATATTGAGTGCCCCGACTGCGGCAAGAAGATCGAGGTCTTTGGCAAGAGCAAGCTCCCCGAGGTCGCAGAGCGCTATAACCTCGACATCTTGGGCCAGCTTCCCATTAATCCGGTACTCGCCGAGGCCTGCGATAAGGGCGAGGTCGAGACCGCGCTGCCCGATGGCATGTTGCCCAAGGCAGTCTCTGCCGTCGAGGCTATTACCCCGCACGAGACCGACGAGGCCTAAGTGAACGCGAGCGCCTTCTATGACGTCTTGGTAATCGGCGGCGGGGCTTCAGGCCTCGCCGCCGCCATTACGGCCGCACGCGCTGGCAAAAGCGTCTGCATCGTTGAGCGCGATGTCGCCTGCGGCCTCAAGCTCCTTGCGACCGGTAACGGCCGCTGCAACCTCTCCAACGAATCAATTGATCCTCAGCGGTATAACCACCCCGCATTCGTCGAATCCGTCATGGGCCTCCAGCCCGAACAAGAGCTTATGGGTTTCTTCTCCTCGCTGGGCATCATGACAACCTCCGAGGAAGGCCGGCTGTACCCGCGCTCCCTTCGCGCCGAATCGGTGCGCGACGCGCTTCTCAACGTTTGCGACCGCCTAGGTATCACCTTAATCTGCGGAGCCAACGTTGCCTCGGCGCACAAAGCTTCCGAAGGCTGGGCACTCCAAATAGACCGTCCAGCGCGAGCGCTCAAGGCAAAAAAGCACTATGACCGAAAATCGGAGCTCCGCTCGCTTCGGAAAGCGCTCGCCGATGCCCCTCGCAAGAACGAGACCCTGCAGGCACATGCCGTAATTATCGCTACGGGCGGCAACCCCACCGGTATCGCCGATACGTTTCGCCTCCCCCTCACTTCGCTGCGCCCCATCCTCTGCCCCGTATCGGCAACGGTCGTTGGCGATCGGGCGGCACTCAAGACGTTGGATGGTCTGCGCGTCCATGCCCGCTTGACGCTCGCCCACAATCATAATGAGCTCTGGCACGAAGACGGTGAAGTGCTGTTTCGAACCTTCGGTATCTCGGGCGTCGCTGTCTTCAACCTCTCTCGTCGTATCCAGCACGGCGATACGATCCTGCTCGACGTTTTCCCCGACCTCTCCAAAGACGAGTTGCTCGATATGCTCAACCGGCGCGTTGAGCTGCTCGGCGGCTTTTCGCCCCGCGATCCCCGTTGGCTCGACGGCATGCTCGCCCCGCAACTCTCCCGCGTCGTCTGCACAGCGTTCGAGCAGTGCCATCCAGGCTCCAACGATGTCATCCACCTGGTCTCGATCCTCAAACACTTTAAGTTGCTCGTCGAGGGAACAGCCGAGGAGCGCTCAGCACAGGTCACGCGTGGTGGCATATCTGTCGAGAGCATCTCAACACCCAGCCTACGCGCGCGCAGCGTTGTCGACGCCCCGCTTTACGTCTGCGGTGAAGCGCTCGACATCGACGCCGATTGCGGAGGCTTTAACCTTGCGTGGGCCTGGATCTCGGGCATTCGCGCTGCAAGCAGCCTGTAGCCGCGCAGTCTATAATCAAAAACGCATTCGGGCCGTCTGGGATACCGGACGGCCTCTTTCTTGCCTCTAAGGAGACCTCGATGATTGAAATCACCCAAGTCAACGCGTCGCTCGATGAAGCCGGCGATGAAAATGCCTGTCTCATTGTTGGCAAGCGAGTCGCCAAGTGCGTCCTACGTTGCAAGGACTCCGAGATCAAGTCCATCGAGCTCCACCGCAAGTCAATCGACGCTCGCAAAAAACGAGACGTCCATTTTATCCTGAGCTTTCGTGTTGAGCTGACTAGTCCCCACCTCGAGCGAGAAGCGATCGACAGCGTTGCCGAGCGTGACCGCTCGCGCGTACGCGCGATAGAAGATGATGAGCCTTCATTCCCCTCCCCCGCCTCCGACGCACCTCAAGAACGCCCTGTTGTTGTCGGCGCCGGATGCGCCGGCCTTTTCGCTGCGCTTACGCTCGCCGAAGCAGGTCTTAAGCCCTTGCTCATCGAGCGCGGCGACCCGGCATTTCGCCGCTCGCAGGCGATCGACCTCTTTCTAAAGGAGCGCATCCTCGACCCCGAGAGCAATATCCAGTTTGGCCTGGGCGGCGCGGGAACCTTCTCGGACGGCAAACTCAATACGGGAACCAAAAATCCCGCCCATCGCCTTATCCTCGAAACCTTCGTCGAGGCGGGCGCGCCCCGCGATATTCTGTGGGATGCCAAGCCGCACATTGGCTCCGACATCCTTCCCACGGTTGTCACCGCTATATCCCAGCGCATCGAGCAGCTCGGAGGTGTCGTCCGTTATCGAACAAAGCTCGTCGACATTCGCATCGACGCGTCTGGCGCCATCACCGGTATTGATGTCCAATCGTCCCAAGACGCCGCTTGCGAGCCAATCGAGACAAAGCGCCTCATCCTCGCCTGCGGGCATTCTGCTCGCGATATTTTTGAGCTCCTTAAGGGCCACAACGTGGCCCTCGCACAAAAGACCTTTGCCATGGGCGTTCGCATCGAGCATCCGCAGCGCGACATCGACCGAGTCCAATACGGAGCCTCGGCGGGACATCCTGCCCTCGGAGCAGCCCCTTACAAG
>CABSNA010000156.1 GCA_902478865.1 uncultured Collinsella sp. | reverse complement strand
GGCGGCATTGTGACCGATCCCGCCGTGCGCCGCGATACACTCGTTGCGGCAGTTGAACTCTTTGCTGCCAAGGGGCTGTTCCCGGTCGATGTGTGCGTGTCGCCCATTCATGGTGCCAAGGGAAACGTTGAGTTTTTCCTGTACGGCACGAGATTTGACCCCGGCGACCGCACGCAAGACGAGCTGCAATTCCAGGTATCGGTTTTGAGCGAGAAAGCTGCAACGCTATGAAGGTCTTTCTGGTTCCCAATTACTACAAGCAAGAGGCGGTTGAGAGCGGCCTGATGCTCGAGCTTTGGCTGACGCGCCAGGGCTATGAGGTCGCATGGGCTGCCGACCAGCGATCGAAGATTCAAAGCACGCCTGATATTGACGGCTCCGATCTGGTCATTACGCTCGGCGGCGACGGTACGTTGCTGCGCGCTGCCCGCATCCTCAACCATCGCGAGATTCCTATCCTCGGTCTTTCCTATGGTCACCTGGGCTTTTTAACTGCTGCGAGCCCCGAGGAGCGCGACATTCTGCAGGTCGTGAGCGACGCCCTTTCCGGCGAGCTGCACGTGAGCCGTCGCGCCACCATCGCCGCGGATATCGTGTCCGTGCGCGACGATGGCACGAAGGATGTCGTGCGCACGTTTGCCCTCAACGACATGGCGCTCACGCGCGGCCCCCTGTCCGATATGGTTGAGTTCGACATCACGGTGTCGGGCCACCATATCGATCGACTGCGTGGCGACGGCGTGGTCGTGTCCACGGCGACTGGTTCTACGGGGTACGCGCTCAGTGCAGGTGGCCCCATTGTGAGCCCCGACTATACGGGTATGGTCTGCGTACCCATTGCGCCGCACACCATTCAGGCCCGTGCCTTCTTGACTTCGCCGAGTGATGTCGTCGAAATCTTTATGTCCGATGATCGCCCGAGCGTTCCGGCGATCGCTATCGATGGACAGTTTATTACCTGCGACGGCACGGTCGAGAGCGTGGCCGTGCGCCGAGGCCCAGGCGATGTGCTGCTGCTCGACTACGGCCCCGAGAGTTTTTACAACTCGGTGAGCCGCGTATTCTACGGAGTCCGTCATGATCGATGAGCTGCAGGTTTCTAACATTGCACTCATTCGTGAGGCGACGCTGGTGCCGAGTGCCGGCCTGACTGTCCTGACAGGCGAGACCGGCGCCGGCAAGACCGCGCTGCTCTCGGCCCTTAAGCTTATTTTGGGCGAGCGTGCGGATTCGTCGACGGTGCGCGAGGGCGAGGCGCTGGCGAGCGTCGAGGCACGCCTGTTTGACGGCCCGCACGACACGGAGGGCTTCACGGTCCAGCGCAGCCTTTCTGCCGAGGGCCGCAGCCGCGTGAGGATTGACGGCCGCATCGCCAGCGTGCGCGAGCTTTCGGAGCGCGTCGGCGTGATGATGGATCTGTGCGGTCAGCACGAGCACCAGCGCCTCCTCGACCCGGCGCATCACGTTGCCATGGTCGATGCCTGGGCGGGGCGCTCTGCGCTCGAGGCACTCGAGCACTACCGTACTTGCTTTAAAGCCTCGCGCGCGGCTGCCAAGGAGGTCCGTCGCGTTGAGGAGGCCTCGCGTGCGCAGGGGAGTCGTGTCGAGGAGGCGCGCTTTGCCCTCGAGCGCATCGGCGAGGTCGACCCTAAGCCGGGCGAGTATGAGGAACTCGAGGAATTGCTGCCGCGCTCCGAACATGCCGAGGTACTGGTTGCCACAGCTAACGATGCCCATGCATCGCTTGCCGCCGAAGGGGGAGCGCTCGATGCCGTGAACAGCGCCGTGGCAGAGCTTTCCCGAATGGCTACCGTCGATCGCAAACTGGGCGACATTGCCGAGACGCTTTCGGATGCCTGCATCTCGCTTGAGGATTGTGCCAACGAGCTGCGCGCCTATCGCGATGGGGTCGCCTTCGATCCTCGCGAGCTCGCTCGCATGCGCGAGCGGTATTCCGACCTCAAGGGCCTGCTGCGTCAGTGGGGTCCGACCATGGACGATGTTTTTGCCATGCGTGATCGCTCGCAAGAGCTGCTTTCGCTGGTTGATGATGGCGATGAACAGATCAAAATGGCGCGTGAAGCGCTTGGCGCGGCGGAGCACGAACTGTTTGCTGCCGCCAAGGCGCTTAAGCGCGCTCGCAATACGGCGGCCCCGCGCTTCTGTCACGAGGTTGGCCGCCAGATGGCTCGCCTGGAGATGGGTAGTGCCGAGCTCGTCTGGGAGTCGCGCGATCTTCCCCGTGCTGAGTGGACGCCGGTTGGTCCTTCGAGTTACGAGCTGCTATACCGCAGCGGTGCCGGCTTGACGCCACGCCCCCTGCGCCGCATTGCGTCGGGCGGCGAGCTCAGCCGCGTCATGCTGGCAAGCAAGGTTGTCCTCGGTAACGCGGACGGTGTCGATACGCTGGTGTTTGACGAGGTCGATGCTGGTGTCGGTGGCTCCACGGCGCGTGCGCTCGCGGGCGTGCTGGCAGATCTCGCCGCTACGCATCAGGTGATTGTCGTAACCCACTTGGCGCAGGTCGCCGTCATGGCCGACAAGCATTATGTTGTCAGTAAGGAACCGGGCGATGTTCCCCAGACGCATTTGGACGAGGTAACCGGCGAAGCGCGTACCGCTGAGATCGCCCGCATGTTGAGCGGCGATCAGTCCGAGGCAAGCCTGGCGCACGCCAAACAGATGCTTGCGGAGGCGCGTGCCTAGGCCGAGCCGCCACATGTATGTCCAATCCGGCCGCCACGAAACGGGTCCATCTACTACGTTTGGCAGGGCATCGGCAACCACGCCAAGAATTGCAAAAAGAAAACCGCAGGTAGAACGCCTGCGGTTTTCTCTATTTTGGGTGTATGGTTGGCGCTTGAGGTTAAAACGTAGTAGATGGGCGGATTTCGTGGCGAGGGGCGTCTATCGGCTCCCCAATCTACCTACTCAACGACCTTATCCGGCTGGATGAGCTCCTCGTAGTAGCTGATATGCTCACGCGCGTCTTCAATCTCGGGCAGCAGGAAGTTGTAGATGACTTCGATGATCATCGTGGCACTGATCTTGGAGAACGCAAAGTCGCCTGTCGTCAGCAGCGCTTCGTGGTTGACGGTATTAAAAGTGTAGTCTGCCAGGCGCGCGAGTGGAGACTTGCTGTCGCTGCTGATGACGACTACGGTGGCACCGCAGTTGCGAGCCGCTTTTGCCATGCGATTCAATCGGCGCGATTTGCCGGAGTTTGAGATAAGCACGATGACGTCACCCGGGCGTAACGTGAGCGCAAAGCCGATTGATGTCTCGCTAATGGTGCTCGCCATGCAGCGCAGGCCCAGCTGCGAAAACTTAAACGTCGCATCGAGCGCGACCGCGTTCGTATTGCCCACAGCTGCAAACTCAATAACCCCTGCATGCTTAAGGGCATGCACAACAGCCGCCAGCGTATCGTGGTCGATCCCGTCGATGGTCGCATTAAGCTCGCTCACCTTGGCAGCCAGGATATTCTTGAGGCTCTGCTCCATATTGTCGAGCGAGACCTCGTCAGTCAGGCCCTCGTTACGCTGGCTTTCCAAATCCCTCGCCAACGAAAACTGAAAGCTGCGGAAGCTACCAAAGCCAAGCTTGCGGCAGAAGCGCGAAACGGTCGCCTCGGACGTGGCGGCGGCGCGTGAGAGCTGAGCGGCCGTGAGGCGCGGCGCCTCGGACTGGTGCTCCAATATATAGTCGACAATGCGCTGCTCGGACTCGCTGTATCCCTGATGGGTGCTTATGAGGGAAAGTGCGCTCTTGCTACTATCGGTCATGGATGGCTCCTGGTTGGCATGAAAATCCAATTTGATTTGCAATGCCATAGTATACGGGCATTTCCAATTACAAGATACACCTTGCCGTTTCAAGTGTTGATGGTAAACTTTCACCTACCGTTTACGGTTATGAAAGAACCTTTCACCGGAGAAATGGGCTGTATTGCTTCTCATTTAAGTGGTGGCTTGGTATCTTTCAGGTGTGGAAAAGCGCGCAAGGACGCGCGTGTAGGGGAGCGCCTGCGGGCGCAGTACTCAAGCTGTCTCTTATACACATCTGACGCTGCCGACGATCTTACGCGTGTAGAT
>CABSNA010000155.1 GCA_902478865.1 uncultured Collinsella sp. | reverse complement strand
CATGCCGACGACGATGGAAGGCAGCGAGGACAGCGTCTCGATGGCGGTGGAGGCAATGTCGCGGATGGGGCCGTTCGGCGCGTACTCAACCAGGAAGACCGCTCCGCCCAGACTGATGGGCACCGAGATGACCAGAGTGATCAGCAGCAGGTAGAACGAGTCGAACAGCTGGTAGAGCACGCCACCCTGGGTACCGTTGGCGCGCGACGGCTGCGTGAGGAAACCCGGCTGGAACAGCGTCGAGACGCCCTCGAACAGGATATAGGCCACCATGGAGATGACGATGAGCATGACGATGGCGACGATCGCCGTCAGCACGCCCGTGGCGATGCGGTCCTGCTTTTGGACACGCCCGAGTCTCGCCTCGTCGATATGGATGCGCGTGCTAGCCACGAGCCTTCGCCCCCTTGCGGCCGATAAGGTGGATGATCAGGATGAAGATGAGGCTCATGCCCATCAGCAGCAGACCGAGCGCCCACAGAACATCGTCCTGGGCCGAGCCCTCGGCATAGACCGCCATGGACGTGGTGAGCGTGGTGGTGATGGTCGAGGCCGGCGACAGCAGCGACGTCGGCATGGCCTCGATACCGCCGATGACCATGCGCACGGCGAGCGTCTCGCCAAAGGCGCGGGTCATACCCAGAATGACCGCAGTCATGAGCGACGGCATGGCGGACTTGAGCACCACGTGCCAGATGGTCTGCCAGCGGGTGTAGCCCAGCGCGAGCGAGCCCTGGCGGTAGCTGTCGGGCACGGCGCGCAGGCCATCGACCGAAAGCGTGGTCATCGTCGGCAGGATCATGACGGCCAGCACGATGGCGCCGGGCAAGATGCCCAAGCCCGTGCTTACGTGGAAAACGCTCTTCATAAGGCCGACGACCACGTGAAAACCGATCAGACCAAAGACGACCGAAGGAATACCAGTCAAAAGCTCAATAAGCGGCTGAAAGACCTTGGAACCAAATTTGGGTTGGATCTCGACCGCAAAGATGGCGGAGCCGATGGCGATGGGCAGCGCGATGAGCGTGGAGAGCACCATGACCGCAAACGAGGTGACGATCAGGGGCAGGGCGCCGGTATAGGGCAGACCGTTTTCGGCTGTGTTGGCCAGGTCCCACTTGGTGCCGGTGAAGAACTCGACAACCGAAACGCCATCCTTGAGAAAAGCCGAGAGGCCCTTTTGGGCGACCATGAAGATAAGCGCGGCAACGACAAGCGTCACGAGCGCTACGCACGCGCCCGTGACGCCCAGGCCCACGTTCTCAAGGTCGCGCTTTGGCAGCTGTTTTGCCATTGCAAACCTTTCCGGGGGCGATTACTTATTTAGCAGAGACCTTGCCGCTGGCGTCCTTGACGACCTTCATGGCAGAGACGGGGATAAAGCCCTGCTCCTCGACGAGCTTGCCCTGGACGTCGTCGGAAAGCATGAACTCCAGGAAGGCCGTGGTGGCCTCGTCGGCGTCCTTGGAGCAGTACATGTGCTCGGTAGCCCAGATCTTGAAGGAGTCGTCGGTGACGTTTGCGCTCTTGGGCTCGACGCCCTCGACCTTGATGGCGTTGAACTTGGAGTCATCGAAGTGCGAGAAGTCGAGGTAGGAGATGGCGTTATCGGTGCTGCCCATCTGAGTCTGGACGTCGCCGGACTTGTCGAGCTCGGCGTCGCCCTTAAAGTCGACTGCCTCGTCGCCAAAGACGGCAGCCTCGAAGGTGGCGCGGGTACCGGAACCGGCCTTGCGGTTGAGAACGACGATCTTGGCGTCGTCGCCGCCGACCTCCTTCCAGTTGGTGATCTGGCCGGAGAAGATGCCCTTGAGCTGCTCGAGGGACAGGTCGTCGACCTTCACGTTCTTAGAGACGACGGGACCCATGCCCACGACGGCGACCTCGTGGTCGACGAGGTTCTTGACCTGGTCGGCCTCGAGCTTGGTCTCGGCGAAGACGTCGGAGTTACCGATGGTGACGGTGCCGGCGGCAACAGCGGTCAGACCTTTGCCCGAACCGTTGCCCGAGCCGGAGACGGAGACGTCGGGGTTGGCATCCATGAACTTCTCGGCAGCGGCCTCGACGAGAGCCTGGAACGAGGAGGCACCGTCGTAGGTCACCTCGCCGGAGACGGACTCGGCAGCAGCGGCGCTACCCTTGTCGGCGGCGTCGGATGCGCCTGCGCCGCCGCAGCCAACGAGACCGAGACCGACGATGCTGGCAAGACCACCAGCAAGGCCGAGGAACTGACGACGAGAATAAGCCTGATCGAGCATGATCTTCCTTTCGTACATGCGAATCGCGGGCACCCTGCCCGCTTTGCTGTTTGGAAAGATACGGCCTCGATCGGGCGACGACCGCCTTATCTGCGGTTTCTTACGGCCATTTGATAGACCCTTACCGCAAGCGCGGCCCAGCCTTTACAAACGGATAACAATCCAGCGCCGAACATGGCGCACCTTTTACACCAATAAAAACAAAGTTGCGGTGAAACAGTTCCTGCTTGGCCATCAAATGGCCCATTCTAGGAACTATTCCACCGCAACTTAGATTGGGAAACCGCGAAACCCTAAAGCTCTAATTCATTCAAACGGAGGATCGCAACAATATAGATCTTGAGTGCTTGCTTGAGCTGCTCTTCGTTGGCGCACTCGTTGGGACCGTGCATCTGGCCGCCCCATGTGGGCAGCTCCAGGCCGGTCTCCTCGGGGCCAAACGACACGGCGCGGGCAAAGTTGCGCGCGTACGTGCCGCCGCCCATGGCAAAAGGCTCGGCGTGCTTGCCCGTAAACTCGTTATAGGTATTGATAAGCGCCTTCACGGCCGGATCGTCGGCAGACACCGAGAACGGCACCTTTGCATGACCCAGGCGACACGTCACGTCAAAGCGCCCCACGAGCGGCTCGAGCTGCTCGCGGATGGTATCGGCGCACGTGCTATCAGGGAAACGCACGTCGATGACCTGCTCGATATGGCCATCCACCACGCGGATGACGCCGGGGTTGCAGGTGAGCGGGCCAAACGCCGGGCTCGTCGCGTCGATACCCAGGCCGCGACCATAGGCGTCCGCATGCACAAAGGCCAAAAACTTGACAAACTCGTGCTCGGCAGGCGTCAGCAGGCGCTCGCCGCGGGCACCAAACGCGTCCTCGGCCTCGCGCAGATACGACACGATCAGGCCGACGGCATTGATCGTCCCCTCGGGCATCGAGGCGTGACCGCCAATACCGTGGGCGAAAATCTGCACATGACCATTGTCGAGAGCCGTGATCTCCAGGCGGTCAGCATTCTCGACCGGCGCCGGCAGCTCATCGGCGGCAATCGCGAGCTCGCAGATGGACTGCGACGGAATGGCATTGCTCGCCTCGGCGCCGCTCCACGACACGATGCGCCCGCCGTCGATCTTGGGACTCACGAACGTCGCCCCAAACTGGCCCTTCTCGGCATTGCAGACCGGGAACTCGGCAT
Source organism: uncultured Collinsella sp. (assembly GCA_902478865.1). Lineage (GTDB taxonomy): Bacteria > Actinomycetota > Coriobacteriia > Coriobacteriales > Coriobacteriaceae > Collinsella. The sequence goes on along the minus strand of CABSNA010000155.1, from coordinate 646 downwards.
CGGGCGTAAACAGAAAGTCGGGGTTCGCGTGGTTCTCCAGATAATGGTGAACGTCGGACATGCCCACTTCCTCATCGCAGCCCAGCAGCGCGCGGAAGGTGTAGCGCGGAACAATGCCGTGCTTGAACAGGTACGCGCCGGCATAAAGCGACAGCACTGCCGGGCCCTTGTCGTCGATCACGCCGCGACCGAGCAACCAGCCCTCGCGACGCTCCATCGCGAACGGATCGGTGTTCCAGCCGGGGCCGGCAGGCACCACGTCCACGTGGCAGATAGTCGCGAGCTGTTTGTCGCCGCGGCCCGGGATATCGGCGATTCCCACATAGCCCTCGTCGTCGCTCGTCTGATAGCCGAGCTTCTGCGCGATGCCGAGCGCGCAATCGAGCGCGTCACGGACCGGGCGGCCAAACGGCGCGCCGGGCTCCGCATCGGTAGCAACGGCCACGGACGGATAGCCCACCAGCTGCTCGATATCGGCGACAACGTCCTCCCAGACCTCGTCGACATACTCAGCGACGCTCTGCTCCACCTGATTCATGGACGACCTCCTTACCAATGAGCGGCGAGCGCGCCCGCCTCTCACATCACATACTTATATAGCGAAAAGTTTAGCAAGCTCGGCCACCGAGTGCACCACCGCATCGGC
>CABSNA010000154.1 GCA_902478865.1 uncultured Collinsella sp. | reverse complement strand
CCTGGGCCTCCAACCGAGGCGTAATACTTAGCACGCCCCAAGGCGCCATCCGTCGCAAAACTCGGATGCTCGTCAACCCAGCCCTCAGGATCTTTGAGGATGGCAGCGAGATTCGCGCGCTTCCACGGCTTGAGGTCGTCAAGCGAAAACTCCCCCGCGTCCAAGGCCGCCTGAAATTCCTTAGCCATCTGCACCAGGAACTCCTTATAGAACTTAGGCGCCAGGCGCACGTAGTTCCACATATACGAATCGTACTTAATGAGCTGATTGAACTTGAGCATGCGCGCGACGTCATCGCTTGCGTGGTCGCGGGCATAATCCTCTCGAATCCAACGCTCAATCTCGGCATACTCGGTATTGACGCAAAAGACCTTAGCCGAAGAATTGACCGAGGAATTCTCGTTGTCCTGGCGATACGACAAGACGGCATCATGCAGGTAAACAGCCTTATCGGCGCACGCGATCACCTTAAAGGCGAATGACGTGTCCTGAAAGGATGCCCCCGGAGTCGGCAGGAACGTAATGCCGTTGCGCTCAAGAAAATCGCGACGGTACACGGCCGACCAAATCGACGGCTTTTGCTTAAAGAACTGAGTCGTATCGCTCGGGTGCACCGGCTTGTCGCAATCCTGAGGTCTAAACATCTCGTGCAGCGAACGGCGTTCCTCGGGCTTAGACCAGTAGAAATCAAAGTTCGCCTTCGCAAAGTCGGCATTATTGCTATCGGCGGCCGAGACAAGCTTTTCGAGTGCGTCGGGCGCCATAAAGTCATCGGACTCCAAGATGCCAACGTACTTGCCACGCGCCATCTCCAGACCGTGATTCATCGAGTCGCCGTAGCCGCTGTTGGCCTTGTCGATCATCTTGACGCGCCCATCGCGCTCCATATACTCGCGGATAATCGCGGGCGATTTGTCGGTCGACCCGTCGTTAATGCAGATGATCTCAATATCCTTGAGCGTCTGCGCCAGGGCGGAATCGAGACACTCGCGCAGGTAGCGCTGAACATTGTAAATGGGGATAAGCAGCGACAGAACAGGGCTGCCAGAGGCGTTAGTAGACAAATGTGCTCCTTAGGAAATACCTGTCGTTTCATGGTATCAAAGGGTCAGCGCGCCAGCGGGCGTTTATATAATCTATGGAGCTCGCAGAGGAAAACCGATACGAAAGGACGTCATGCAGCCCAAAGCCGCACGCAACATAGCCATCGAAGCGCTGCGCTTAATCGCGGTCGCCGGCATCGCGGTGTTTCACACCTTTCAGTGGACCTTCCAAGCGACCTGCGTCGGCTTGCCGGAATACGCGCCGCTTGCCGCCTTCCCCTATTCCGGCGTGCTCGGTTTTATTAACCTGCTGGGCTGCTGGGCCAACGAGGTCTTCTTTATGATCTCGGGCTATTTTCTCATCGCCTCAGCCGCGCGTGCTTGGGACGGTGGGACAACGTGGAAGTCGCAAATGCAACGGACGTCGCAGCGCCTTGGCAAGGTCGTTATGCCCACTGCGTTGTATTGCCTCGTGGCACTCGCGTGGTCCACGGTCGTCTCCCCCATTCCCGATGTTACCCTCAACACGCACTACTGGTACACGCTAGGCCTTGAGTTTATCTGGGTCTATGCCGCCACGGTCTTCATGGCGCCATGGTTTGGACTGGCTAAGTGTCGACTCTCCCAGAAGAGCTACACGACGACGGTCATCGCCGTTGGCATCCTCGCATTTGTTGTTAACGGGTATTTGGCCGCCATGAGTGCGACAAGCGCCGGCGAGTTTTCTTGGCTCCAGAAACTCATGAGCGCCGCCACGTACGTAATCGCGTTTTTGATCGGCGGGCTGCTCCGCGACGTTACCGATGCCGTGGATTCGGACAGGGCGGGCGCCTTGGGCATGCGGTCGCTCGCAGCGGTTTTGGCGCTCGCCACCATCCTGGAAGGAGCACTCTCCTTCACCGGCAACCTCACGGCGATGGCAGCCCTCTCCTACAAATCGACCTCGCTGATCTCGTTTGCCCTCGCTGCCGCCTCCTTGCTCTTTGCGGCAACCCGACGCAGTGCCTCAGGCAATCCGCGGACTGCGGGTGTCATCGTCACCTTATCGACCGCCAAGCTCGGTTTCTATGTGATGCAGTCGCTCACCAGTAGCCTGTAGCGTCCCGTCTTCAATACGTTGCTCGCAAACATGCTGGTCAGCCAAAACAGCCCGGCAGCTATATGTATCATCACGGGTACCGTCATTAGCATCGTCTTTGCTCTGGCGCTCCTCATCATCGATGCAGCTAGAAGCCTTATCGTTCGCAAGCTCAAGCGGCAATAGACACGCTGCCGTCAGACGTCAAAGCCGCTACACCCGTGGCAGGTTCCTGCGTTTTATTCAAAGCTTGCCGTCAAGGTGCGGCGAGCCTTTACAATAGGACAGTCCCAAGGACGTATTCGATAGCTTCCGCGCAGCGCTCGCCCGCCGCGCGTGAAAGGATATATTGCCCCATGACTTCAACCCTTCCCGCCCCCATCGATAAGCTCGCCATCGTTGTCGTTACGTACAAGCGCCAGGAACTCCTGGCCAACTTGTTCGACTCCATGACCGAGCTCACGGCAACGCCCTGGCGCATCGTGATTGTCGATAACGAGAATTCGCGCGAGACCGAGGCCATGTGCACCGCATTCAACGAGCGTCTGGCCAACCTGTGGGGCATCGACACCGAGCAGCCCGACGCGCAGGGCGGCACCGACCGTGTCATCTACGCCCCGCAGCTCGAAAACGGCGGCGGTGCGGGCGGTTTCTCCGCTGGCACTAAATGCGCTTACGACCTGGGCGCCCAGTGGTTCTGGGTGATGGACGACGACGTGCTCGTCATCCCCGAAGGCATCGAGCGTCTTGCCAAGTGGACCGACCGCTACGATGTCATCCAGGGTTCGCGCCTGGACTTTGACGGCGGCGCTTTCTTTTGGCAGTACCAGCTCATCCTTTCGCTCGGCATCCCTAACCCCATCGCCAAGTGGGATCTAGGCCCCGAGGGCTACCGCACCATGAACCAACTGTGCTTTGAGGGCGGCATGTTCTCGCGCCGCGTGGTCGACAAGATTGGCCTGCCCGACGCGCGCTTCTTTATCTACGGCGACGATGCCTGCTATGGCTACGTGGCCAGCCAGCACTTCCCCGCCGCCGTTGTTGCCGACGTGGTGCTCAAGCGCGCCCGCGCCGTCTCTAACTGGGACATCGCCGGCAAGCGCCAGCTCAACTCTACGAGCGACACCAACCGCTACTACATCATGCGCAACCGAGGCTTCCTCGCTCGCTATATGCAGATCTACGGTGACTACCACCCCATGCTGTTCCGTCTGGGCAATGCCGCGACCTTCTGCAAGGAGTTCATTCGTCTGGCAGCAGTCGACAAATGCTTTAAGACCGGCATTCCGGCGCTGCGCCGCGGCATGAAGGACGCCCGCAAGATCGTTAAGGATCCCAACTGGAAGCCCATGCCGCCCCTGAAGGACGCCGAGTAGTAAAGGGCTTTCGCCCGCCGCTACAGTCGTTGACACACCACGGACACACGCTGACCGTCAAAGCCAAAGCCCCAACGCATGCGCCCGACGGCGGGGCGCGGCACGCGGATATCATCGATGCCGTCGCGCTCTATGTCGAGCAGCGCCTGAACCGCTAACAATTCCAGGCCCAGGGCATCGACGCCAGGGTCGTACAACATGTTGATCGTAATGAGCGGTCGCTCATCGAGCATGCCGAGCGTGTCGGCCACGTCAAACACCCGACCGGTGGGAATCACCTGGATATCCCAGCGATCCGAGACGCCACTTCGCTTGGAGCTGGGATTGCAATAGCCGGGCAGTCCAAAGCAGAGCCCCTGAAGCGCCAGATGATAGGCTGTCGGCATATCTGATTGGCCCACATCGATGCCCAGATCGCCGATAGCACAGCTCAAAGCTTGCTTTACAGTGTCCTCGTCTCCTCGACACAGCCCGTCATGGAACGAGTCGATAACTCCAACGTCCTCAACGGCGCACTCAAACCATTCCAGAATTACAAGACGGAGCGCCTGACGCACTTCGTTGTTAGGCAGGCGCAGGGAACGAAGGCACGCGCCGTCCTCCGAATGCCCTGTCATGTCCGTCGTAAGAAATCCAGACAGATACAGCGC
>CABSNA010000153.1 GCA_902478865.1 uncultured Collinsella sp. | reverse complement strand
GTGTGACGCTCGTGCCCCACGCGTCCTCCCATCAAACACATGTTCTTATCGAATACTTGTTCGATAATACCCGCTCGTCCGGACATCGTCAAAACCTGTCCCTTTTTGGTGGGTATGGTCGTGCGGTTGGATCGGGTTTTAACGCAGCTCTAAAGAGCGTGAAACAGCTCGGAAAACCTCGCTTCTTAGCATGAGCCTAACGATTGATACCGCCTATACGCACGGAAGGGTTGTGGGAAAGATGGTCAATTATGGGTTTGGTATGCCGACACGCCTTGTTGCGGATGGGGACGTGGCTCGCTGGTGCGGACGATTGGTCGCTCACTACGGTGGCACCAAGGCGCTGGTCGTGTTGGGCGGTGACAAGCATACGCGTGATGAGCTCGTCTCGGCGGCACTCGGCTCGCTCGATCGCGCCCTGCTCGAACGCGTGCTTTTTCGCTGCGACTCGGTTGAGAGCGACGGGGGAGACGAGCTGATCGACGAAGCCGTGGCCCTGGCGACCGACGAAGGCGTGGACTTTGTCCTGGCGATCGGCGATGCCGATACCGCCGGCTTTGCGCGCGAACTCGCGCGTCGCATGGCGGCGCTCGATGCCGGCGAAGACGGTTTTGTCCCTTATGGATGTATTGTCTCGGAGGGCAAAGTGCCTGCCGTCGTGGGAGCCGGCGAGGTTCCCGTTTTTGCCATTATCGCTCCCGAACTGCTTGAGGGCATTGGGTCTCCTCTGCGCGAGTTGCTCGGCAGCGTGTGCGCCGCGGCCTAATACCTGCCAGGAAGGGACAGGTTTATTTTGGTTGGTAAAGCGTTTGACCTGCCAAAATAAACCTGTCCCTTTTTGGTCGGTCGCCGTTTGGGGGCGGATTGGCAACGCTCGCTGATTACGGTCTTGACCTGCGCTAGAATAGGGGCATCTGATTATCCGGGCGCATGGAGGTGTGTGCCCGTATGCTGAGGAGGACTTTATGGCAACTGTTGCCGCACCTATCGACGCTACGTCGACCGCCGCTTGGAAGGCGCTCGAGGCCCATCAGGAGAAGCTCGAGGCCGAGGGCATCGACCTCAAGGCCTGGTTCGCTGCCGATCCCGAGCGTGTGAACAAGCTGAGCTTTGACGCTGGTGACCTGCACTTTGACCTGTCCAAGAACCTGGTGACCGATGAGACCGTCAAGCTGCTGTGCGATCTTGCCCGCGAGGTGAAGCTCGAGGAGCGCCGTGACGCCATGTTCTCCGGCGAGCACATCAACACCACCGAGGACCGCGCTGTTCTGCACACTGCGCTTCGCCGTCCGGCAAGCGAGAAGGGCCAGCTCATCGTCGACGGTCAGGATGTCGTCGCCGACGTGCACGAGGTCCTCGATCGCATGTATGCCTTCGCCGAGCGCGTGCGCTCCGGTGAGTGGAAGGGCGTTACCGGCAAGAAGATCGAGCACCTGGTGTCCATCGGCATCGGTGGCTCCGATCTGGGCCCGGTCATGGCCTACGAGGCTCTGCGTCCCTATGCCGACGCCGGTATCGACTGCCGCTACATCTCCAACATCGACCCCAACGACCAGGCCGAGAAGCTTAAGGGTCTGGATCCCGAGACCACGCTCGTGATCATCGTCTCCAAGACCTTCACCACGCTCGAGACCCTCACCAACGCTCGCGAGGTCAAGACCTGGATGCTCGAGCAGCTCAAGGCTCAGGGCGCCATCGACGGCTCCGATGAGCAGAACGCCGAGGCCGTGGCAAAGCACTTCGTCGCCGTCTCCACCGCACTCGAGAAGGTCGAGGCCTTCGGTATCGACCCCGCCAACGCCTTCGGTTTCTGGAACTGGGTCGGTGGCCGCTATTCCGTTGACTCCGCCGTGGGCCTGTCGCTGATCGTCGTGCTCGGCCCCGAGCGCTTCCAGCAGTTCCTCGAGGGCTTCCACGCCATCGACGAGTACTTCTGCAACACGCCGCTCGAGAACAATGCCGTCGCGCTGATGGGCCTGCTCAACGTCTGGTACGTCAACTTCTTCGGTTCCAAGAGCCACGCCGTGCTGCCGTACTGCCAGTACCTGCACCGCTTCCCGGCCTACCTGCAGCAGCTCACCATGGAGTCCAACGGCAAGCATGTCCGTTGGGACGGCAGCGCCGTGACCTCCGACACCGGTGAGATCTTCTGGGGCGAGCCCGGCACCAACGGCCAGCATGCCTTCTACCAGCTGCTGCACCAGGGCACCGTGGTGGTCCCGGCCGACTTTATCGCTTTCGCCAACACTGCCAACCCCGCAACCGATAGCGGCCAGGATGTCCACGAGCTGTTCCTGGGCAACTTCCTGGCCCAGACCAAGGCGCTCGCCTTTGGCAAGACGGCCGACGAGGTCCGCGCCGAGGGCACGCCCGAGCGGATCGTCCCCGCCCGCTGCTTTGAGGGCAACCGTCCGACGACCTCGATCTTCGGCGACACGCTGACCCCGTTCGCGCTCGGCGAGCTCATCGCCCTGTACGAGCACATCACGTTTGTCGAGGGTACGGTCTGGGGCATCGACTCCTACGACCAGTGGGGCGTCGAGCTGGGCAAGCAGCTTGCCAAGCAGATTACCCCGGCCTTCCACGACGACGCCGCCAAGGCCGAGCAGGACGCTTCGACCCAGGCGCTCATCGAGTTCTACCGCGCGCATCGCAAGTAGTCGCTGCTGTTAACGCATCGCGCCTTATAGTCAGGGGCCCGTATCCTATCGGATGCGGGCCCCTTTGCTTTGCCGTGGTCCCGGGGCGCACGGCCTTTGTGGAACATCGCCGGAGCGTCGCGTGCTGCGAGGGCCCTGCGTCTAGAGCTCGGCCTCCGCATGGCCTCGCTGCGCCTCGGGCAGCTCCCCGTAGAGCGGATGGTCTTCGAGCCTAAAGCGCTCGACCTGTTCGGGAGTGCGACCGCGCACAAAGAGCCACGAGCGATCGATCGGCGTCGCCATGAGCGTGCTGGGCAGCGCGTCGGCGCGGTCGGAAAACACCCGGGCACTCTCGGGATCCTGGAACGCCAGCACCAGATGCGTGTCGCAGTTGCCCATGATGGAGCGTGCGCGTGCCTCGCCATAGAGCGCATCGAGCTGGTTGGTCGACTGCAGCAGCAGCGTTGCCCAGATGTTGCGGCTTCGGATAATCGAGAGCACGTTGTCGATCTGGGGGATCTGCAGATTTGCGAAGTCATCGAGCATAAAGCGCACAGGCACGGGCAGGCTGCCGTCGGGCTGCCTATCGGCCTCACGAATGAGGCCCATAAACGCCTGCGAAATAAAGAGGCCGGTCAGCGGATCGAGATTGCGGTCAATATCGCTCACGGTTACAAACAGGATGCAGGGGGTGTGTCCCATGGAAGCGAAGTTCACCTGATGGCACTCACGATAGAGCTGTGCCGCATCGTCGAATCCCAGACACATGACCTTTTCGGCAAGGATGCCGACGATGCTCGCGTGCATGCGCTCGGCATTTTGCGTAATGGCGTAGCGCCGCCATAGCGAGAGGGCATAGCTTTGGGGGTCGGTCGTGATCAGGTCGTCAAACAATCGACCCGTGGCACCGTCCTGCAGGTGCTCGATCAGCTTGATGACCGAGCTGATCGTCTGCTCGTCGGCGGGTAGCTGTTCGGTGACGTAGGCGATAAGACACGACAGCAGGTTTGCCGCCGCATGATCCCAAAAAGGCTGGTTGTTGTCCTCGATGGGGCAGATGGCCTTTGCCACCGAGAGGATGTCCTGCTGGTTGGGCCTGCCGTCCGCCTTGCGGCGAATGTGCCTCAGGGGGTTGTAGCCGCAGCGCTCGATGCCGGGCGCAAGGGCCGGGACGGTGTTGAGGTCGGCGAAGTTGAGGCATTGCACGCGGTAACCGTGGGCTGCCAGCACGGGTCCCACTTCGCGACAGGGCGTGCCTTTGGTGTCGAGCACGATGTAGCTTGCGTTCATTTGCAGCAGGTTGGGCTTGAGGACGTTTCGGGTCTTGCCGGCTCCCGAGGGGCCGATCACAAGTGCGTTGTTGTTGAGTCCCGTTTGGCGGGTGTCGCAGGAAAGCGTTCGATCCTTGGCGAGGATGGTGGACGATGCGGACTCAGATGCGGCGAGGCGGCTGGCGAGGTTAGACATGGGCGACCTCCTTGGTGGTCGAGAGAATTTCGTGGGCAAAGCCGAGCTCGACGGCGCGCTCGGCCGAAAGGTAGGTG
>CABSNA010000152.1 GCA_902478865.1 uncultured Collinsella sp. | reverse complement strand
GGTCGTGCACCTCGGTCGCCTGTTCGATGATCGACTGTGCATGTGCGGCATCTGCTTGGGCGTTGGCGATGGTCTGCTCCTGCTCGCGGCGTGCCTTGTCCTCCGCGGCGATCTTCTCGCGCAGTTCGCGCTGACGAGTCGCGGCGGCGGTCTTCGCCGTCTGCAGCTCGTCGCGCGCGGCATCGGCTTCGGTCGTCACGGCTTGGTGCGCGCGTTTTGCGTCGGCGATAGGGGCTTGAGCCTGCTCGACGGCCTGCTCGGCTGCGGCAAGCGAGTGCTCAAGGTCGGCGGTGATGCGCGGGACATCTTCTTCGGCTTTACGCAGGGCATCTGCCGTGTCGGAAATCTGCATCGAGAGCTCGCTGGTGCGCACCGTATAGTTGGCGGGATTTGCCGAGGGATTGCGTTGCAGCTCGGCATACTCATGACGCAGCGTCTCGAGCTGGGCGCGCGTGGCGTCGACGGTTTGTTGTGCGGCGGCAATGCCGGCGTCTCGCTCTGCCTTCACCTTGTCGCGGATGCGCTTGGAATCCTCAAGACGTCGAACGAGGCGGTTGCCGGTCTCGCGTGAGCTCGCCTCGCGGGCCTCCACGGCGTCGAGCGCGGCCTTCAGACGGAGCTCAGTCGCGTCATCCTCTGTCTTCATTTGTTCGAGCTGACCCTTGAGCTCTGTCGCTTTGGCGGCGTGGGCATCACGATCAATCTCGGCGGCCGCTGCAGTCTTTTGGGCCGTGGCAATCGCCTGGCGCTGGTCGGCGACGATCTGGTCGTAGCGGCCTGCGATATCCTGGCGCGTCTCGAGTTCCTCGGCCTGATCGGCAATGCGCTGCTCAAGTTCGGCCAGGTGGGCGCGGGCATCGGCAAGTGCCTTTTTCGCGGCGTTCATCTCGCGCATGGCCGAGGCACCCTGGGCGATAAAGGTGCCCACGGCGTTCGCAGTGTTCGAGACAGCGGTCCCCAGATCGCGGCTCGCGGCGGAGGAGTGCGGGGCGGTCGGGCGAGCGGTGTCGGCAGCGTCCGCATCGGCAGTCTGCGGCACGGCGATATTGCCGGTACCGCCTTCGATCACAGAAAAGCCTGCTGCGTGCGGGTCGACCGCATCGGTGCCAATCGTGGGATGCTCGAGCTGCAGAAACGAGGGCATGGTGCTGCCCTGGTCGGCAACCGGAGTCTCGCCGGGTACGAAGGTCGAGGCTGCCTCGGCGGCCTCCTCTTCCTCGGCGTCAACGTCAGCGTCGGCCACGGCGTCTTTCATCGCTTTGACGGCATCCATCATGGAGTCCATGACGGCGTCGAGCTCTTCTTCCGAAGAAACCTCGATAGGGCCCGCAGCTTGCGGAGCGGCATCCTGTACGGGGTCGTCGTCCTGAGCGGGCGCATCGTCGTTTTGCTCGTCTGCATCTTCGGCGCCAGGGGTTTCCGCCGTAGCGCTTTCGTCCAAGAATGGGCCGTCGAGGTCAATATCATCGCAGGTCACAGCGTCGGCATCTGCAGTGACGTCTGCGGAATCATCAATATGCTGTTGAGTCTGGGGGTCCAGCTCGTCTGTCATAGGCATGTGCTCCTCATCGTTGTTTGTCACCCTATGATAAAGTCTCGCGCCGACATCCCGCGCGCTGCAGCAAAGTTTCAAAACGTGTTCGATGGCTCGCGTCGATAGCAAAAACTCGGCCACTTTATCCAGTTTGTACTTGACATTCCCTTCGCCGAAAGACGTTGCGCCGTTCGCCTGCCATGGGCTTTATTTTTCACTTGAACCCGCTAAAGTTGCATTTCAGCTTTTGGCGCGTGAAGTTGGATGCGCGCAGTCGACGGGCAGGCCCGTCGCGATTTGAAAGGACTTTATATGGGACTTTTCACTGGTAAGACCGTGATCGTCACCGGCGGCGGCAAGGCCACGCTCAAGGACGGCTCCGCTGGCTCCATCGGCTACGGTATCGATATCGCTTTTGCCAAGGAGGGCGCAAACCTCGTCATTACCGGCCGCAACGTTGCCAAGCTCGAGGCTGCCAAGGAATCCCTCGAGGCCGAGTACGGCGTCAAGGTTCTGCCTGTTCAGGCCGATGTCTCGGCTGGTCAGGACAACGAGGCCGTCGTCCAGAACGTCATCGACAAGGCCATTGAGGAGTTCGGCCGCATCGACGCCGTCGTCAACAATGCTCAGGCCAGCGCTTCGGGCGTGACGATCGCCGATCACACCATGGACCAGTTCAACCTCGCCATTTACTCCGGTCTGTATGCCACCTACCTGTACATGCAGAAGGCCTACCCGCACCTGAAGGAGACCAAGGGCTCCGTGGTCAACTTTGCTTCGGGCGCCGGCCTGTTTGGCAACTATGGCCAGTGCAGCTACGCCGCTGCCAAGGAGGGCATCCGCGGTCTGACCCGCGTCGCTGCCAACGAGTGGGGCAAGGACGGCATCAACGTCAATATCGTTTGCCCGCTTGCTTGGACCGCCGCGCTCGAGAACTTCCAGGATGCCTATCCCGAGGCGTTCAAGGCCAACGTCCACATGCCGCCGGCGGGTCACTACGGCGACGTCGAGAAGGAAATCGGCCGCGTTGTCGTTCAGCTCTGCGGTCCCGACTTTAAGTATATGAACGGCGAGACCGTCACCCTCGAGGGTGGCATGGGCCAGCGTCCGTAGGAGTTACGGCGTTTTACCAAACGCCGTAACGGGCCGACGCTGCGCGGTCACCAGAGCGACAACTTGTCATTCAAAGAGGGCGGCATGACCAGAAGGTCTATGCCGCCCTCTTTTCATGCCAATTTGTTCGCTCTGGTGACCGCTCGCTGACATTGCCAGAACATCGGGGCTACCCTGGCTGTTGGATGTAGTCGTTGGGGACGTTCTTGTTTGACTAGTCGTTTAAGAACGTCCCCAATGACTACCTGCAAAATGAGCGTGGATAATCTCCCGTTTTTGGGCTGTGCTTTGGGCAAAAGTGGGAGATTATCCACGCTCATCCGGTAAGCGTCCAAAAATCCACGCTCATTTGCCGTGTCCCTGCCGTATCCTCCTCGCACCAGTTTCTGTCGAGTCGGTGCTTCTTGCGGGTTGCCCGTATAATGGTTTGCGTATGAACCGCAACCAAGGAGTTCCAGTTTATGGACCAGAACCTTTTTAAATTCGACCTGATCGCCGAGGATCCGACGACGCATGCGCGTGCCGGCGTGCTGCACACCCCGCACGGCGACATCGAGACGCCGATCTTCATGCCCGTGGGCACCAAGGCAAACGTCAAGGGCATTCCTACCGAGACCGTTAAACAGCTCGGCGCCCAGATCGTACTTGCCAATACTTATCACCTGTCCATGCGTCCCGGCGAGGACACCATCGCCGAGCTGGGCGGGCTGCACAAGTTTATGAACTGGCACGGCCCCATCCTCACCGACTCGGGTGGTTTCCAGGTCTTCAGCCACAACGACGCCGTCAAGCTCACCGACGAGGGCGTGCGCTTTATCGTCAATGACTACGACGGTCGCCACGTGTTCTGGACGCCCGAGGACAACATGGAAATCGCCATGAAGCTCGGCTCCGACATCTGCATGCAGCTCGATCAGTGCCCGGGCTATCCCGCCACGCGCGCCTACGTTGAGCGCGCCGTGGAGCTGTCGAGCATGTGGGCCGAGCGCTGCTATAAGGCGCATACCCGCGATGACCAGGCACTCTTTGGCATTGTTCAGGGCGGCATGCACCTAGATCTGCGCTTGCGCTCGCTGCGCCATCTGGAGGAGTGCGGCGACTTCCCCGGTTACGGCATTGGCGGCTACTCGGTGGGCGAGGACCACGAGACTATGTTCGAGACTCTGGCACCGCTCGTAAGCGAGTACATGCCCAAGCACAAGCCGCGCTACCTGATGGGCGTCGGTAACCCCACCACCCTCGTGCGCGGTGTGGGCGTGGGTATCGACTGTTCGACTGCGTGCTGCCGACGCGCACGGGCCGCATGGGTACGGCGTTCTCCAGCGAGGGTCGCCTCAACTTCCGCAACGCTCGCTTTGCGCACGACGATGGTCCCATCGATCCCACCTGCACCTGCCCGGTGTGCACGGGCGGCTACAGCCGCGCGCTCATTCGCCACATGGTCACGCAGAAGGAGATGCTCGGCGGTATTCTGCTGTCGATGCACAACATCTACTACCTGTCTCTTATACACATCTGACGCTGCCGACGATCTTACGCGTG
>CABSNA010000151.1 GCA_902478865.1 uncultured Collinsella sp. | reverse complement strand
GTGTTGAGGTTGTACATGTTCTTGGACCAGTTCTCGATGGTCGAGTAGCGCAGGTGCGCGCGCTTGCCCACAAAGAGCTCGACGGCGCCGGCGTGGAGGTTGGCCACGTTGTACTTGGGTGCGGAGCAGCCCTCAATGAAGTGCAGGTCGGCGTCGTCCTCGACGATGATGAGCGTGTGCTCAAACTGGCCGGCGCCCTTGGCGTTGAGGCGGAAGTAGCTCTGCAGCGGGAAGTCGAGCTTGGTGCCCTTGGGCACGTAGACAAACGAGCCGCCCGACCACACGGCACCGTGCAAGGCCGCAAACTTGTGGTCGGTGGGCGGGATGAGCGTCATAAACTTCTCGTGGATGAGCGGTTCCCACTGTGGATCGTGCAGGGCTTCTTCAATACCGGAGTAGACGATGCCCATCTTGGACGCCGTGTCCTGCATGTTGTGGTAGACCAGCTCGGAGTCGTACTGCGCGCCGACGCCTGCCAGGTAGCTGCGCTCGGCGTCGGGGATGCCCAAGCGCTCAAAGGTGTTCTTGATGTCGTCGGGCACCGACTCCCAGTCGTGCTTTTGGTCGGTGTTGGGCTTGACGTAGGTGACGATGTTGTCCATGTCCAGGCCCTCGATGGAGGGGCCCCACGTCGGATCGGGGAAGCGGTTGAAGATCTCGAGGGACTTGAGGCGCAGGTCGAGCATCCACTGCGGTTCGTCCTTCTTGGCGCTGATCTCGCGCACGATGTCGGGCGTGATGCCGGCGTCGAGGCGCTCGAATCCCTCCTCGCCATAGGTGAAGTCGTAGAGGCTGCGGTCGATGTCCGCGACCTCGGTGCGGTTCTTGGTCATTGCGTCGCCCCTTTACGCCTGCTGCCCGGCAGCGGCGGCCTCGGCCTGGGCGCGCTGCTCGGCGGCCTCGCGCTCGAAGGTCTCAAAGCCGTTCTTGTCGATCCAGGGGATGAGCGAGGCGTCGTCCTCGCGCACGATGTGACCCTTGACCATAACGTGGACGCGGTCGACATCCAAGTGCTCCAGGATGCGCGTGTTGTGCGTGATGATGAGCATGGAGCCGTCGCAGCTCTTGCGGTAGGCGTCCATGCCGTGGCTGACGGGGGAAAGCGCGGCGACGGCCAGGCCCGAGTCGGTCTCGTCGAGGATGGCGAGCTTGGGCTGCAGCAACAGGAGCTGGAGCATCTCGACCTTCTTCTTCTCGCCGCCCGAGAAGCCCACGCCTAGCTCGCGGTTGAGGTAGGCGGTATCCATGTTGAGCTCGGCCGCGAGCTCCTTGACGCGACGACGGAATTCCTTGCCCTTCATCTCCAGGCCGGGGCGGCCGGCGATACTGGCGCGCAAAAAGCTCGACAGTGGCACGCCGGGGATCTCGACCGGGGCCTGGAAGCTCAGGAACAGGCCGGCGCGCGAGCGCTTGTCGGTGGTGAGCCCGGTGATGTCCTGGCCGTCAAAGACGATGCGGCCGTCGTTGACCGTGTAAACGGGGTCGCCCATGACCAGGTGGCCGAGGGTGGACTTGCCGGCGCCGTTGGGGCCCATCAGCACGTGGGTCTCGCCGGCGGCGACGTTGAGGTTGACGTTGTGGAGGATGGTCTTCTCGTCCACGGAGGCGGTCAGACCTTCGATGGAAAGCAGCGGATTTGCGCTCATGCTGTCCCTCTCTGTATATGGTGTACTCATAGGTGTGCTAAACCCTAGGAATCTTCTCGGAATAAAGTTACTATGGGTTCGGCGTTAGTCAAGGGAAAACCCGACTAATCCACTCGACTTTTTAGATGAGGGACATAATAATCAGGTTTGTTTGCTCCGCTTGCATAGGATTTGGGACAAACAAGCCTGGTTTTGTCCCAGTAACGATGGTAGGGTAGGTATGCTCATTTCTTCTAAGGGCCGCTATGCCCTCCGACTGATGATCTATATCGCGGCGCTCGGTGACGCCGAGGGCAAGATTGCTCTGCGCGAGGTTGCCGACCGCGAGCACATTTCGCAGAAGTATCTGGAACAGCTGGTTCGTCCACTTATGAAGGCTGGCCTGCTTAAGAGCGTGCGCGGCAAGGGCGGCGGCTACATGATGGCCAAGGATCCCTCCGAGGTGCGTGCTGGCGACATCCTGCGCGCCGTCGAGGGCAGCACGGCTCCGGTGGCGTGCGATGGCATCGACAACAGCTGCGCCCGCAGCGATCTTTGCTCGACCGTCAAATTCTGGCGCGGTCTGGACGACGTGATCGAAAAGTACGTCGACGGCGTGACGTTGGCCGACCTTGCTGCCGTCCCCGAGATTAACTTTGACATCAAGCTGTAGGTTGAGCGCAATTCCTTAAGATTTCGCGGAGGGTTGTTGCCGTTTACCGAGGGGTTGTTGTGCAACAACGGGCGAGCTGCAATACTTATTTTTATCTTTGCAAACTGCACTTTAACTACACCAATGCAGGGAGGATCTTATGCAGCCCAAGCATTCTGCGATTGTCGCGGGCCTGACGCTGGCGCTTTCGTTTGGCGCCGTTTCCGCGCCGGCACCCGCCGCTGCCGAGGAGCCCACGCCGGGCGTTGCCTCGGATGCCACCGATATCGATAAGGGTCTCTACACCCAGCAGTCCTTCTCGGGCGTGCTGAGGTCGGTCCAGGGCGTTTCGTTTGTTAACGTGACTCCCGAGATGAAGTACTTCACCAAATATGAGAGTCACGGCAACTATAACCAGGGCTTTTCGTACGGTGACGGTTATAACGCGCTGGGTTATTACCAGTTCGACCGTCGTTGGTCGCTCATTCCGTTTATGAAGCAGGCCTACAACTACAACCCCGAAAAATACAGCATGCTCAAGGATGCGACTGATCGCGGCAGCGAGATTTCCAACACGAGCAATGCCATGTACGAGAACGGCCAGCTCACCGAGTTGGGCCGTATTGCGCAGGAGGCCTTCCAAGGTGCTTATAACACCGACCCTGTTGAGTTCTCGGCTCTGCAGGATGCGTATGCGTACAACTCGTACTATGCGGTGACCGAGGCGTGGCTCAAGAGTGGCCTGGGTATTGATATTTCGGGCCGTGCCGATTGCGTTAAGGGCATGGTGTGGAGCATCACCAACATGTGCGGCACCGGTGGTTGCAGGGACTTCTTCCGCTGGGCGAATCTCTCCAACGATATGTCCGACCGCGAGTTTGTGACGGCGCTTTCCAACAGTGTGGTCAATAACGTGGCGACCAAGTATTCGAGCCAGCCCCAGTATCATGAGGGCTGGAAGAACCGCTACCGCAATGAGCTGAAGGACTGCTTGGTTTATATCGCCGAGGACGAGGCCGCTGCGACGCCCGTGCAGCCCGAACCTACGCCGGCGCCCTCGCCGACGCCTGATTCGAATGACGACTCGAGCGACGATGCCAACGATGACAGGATGGATGCGCCCTCGACCGGTGCTGACGGTGATGGCTCTGCTGGTGGCACTACCAACAACGGCTCTACCTCGAACGGTTCCGATTCAAACGGCTCTGCTGCGGGCGATTCGTCTTCAAGCTCTGCCGGCAATACGGACAGCGACGCTTCTGGTTCGACCGGCGCTGGCACCTCTAACTCATCCACCGGCTCGAGCGATTCGTCCGTTGGCACCGGCTCTAACAACGGCTCCGGCTCTGACGCAACCCCTGGTTCCGATGCTTCCAAGGATGACTCGAATAAGGCGCCGGACGTTCCCGTTGCTTCGCCGGACAAGAAGCCTTCTTTCTCCGAGCAGCTTGGCTCTACGCTGGGCTCTTCGCTGATGGCTGGCGTCAATAACGGCTCGACCCAGAACAAGGGCAACTCTGATCAGGTTTCCACGGAAAAGATCGAAGCCGCAAAGGGCGACTCCAAGGACAAGGCTTCCGAGAAGACCGAATCCGATAAGGGTTCTAGCTCTGAGGAGAAGAGCGACAAGTCTGAACAGAAGAAGGACGAGGATAAGAAGTCTGAATCTGAGGAGAAGGACAAGAGCAAGGCCGAGGGCGAAAAGAAACAGTCCGAAGACGACGACAAGAGCGGTGCTGACAACCAGGTCCAAGAGCAAAATGACTCCAAAACGGTGACCACCACGACCACGACGACTACAACTACCAAGTCCTCGGGCGGCAACATGCCCAAGACGGGCGATCTGATTGTGATGGCGAGCCTTGCCAGCGCGAGCTTGGCCACACTGGGCGCTACGTCTATCGTAAGTGGTAAGCATAAGCTCGATCAGCAGAAGAAGGCTTCTGGGGAGGA
>CABSNA010000150.1 GCA_902478865.1 uncultured Collinsella sp. | reverse complement strand
GGAGAAGCTTAAGTCCGAGATGTCCAAGAGCTCCGCTCCGACCCTGTTCCAGGTCAACGGCCCCACCGGTCTTAAGAACTGGAAGGATTACTGCGCCGACCTGTCCGATACCAAGCTCCGCGGTGAGCTCATTGACGACTCCCTGGCTCTGCAGTCCGACGGCAAGGATGTGTGCATCGACTGGGTCCAGGAGAGCTTCGGCATCATCTACAACAAGCAGCTGCTCGAGAAGGCTGGCTACAAGGCCGAGGACATCAACTCCTTCGACAAGCTGAAGGCTTGTGCCGATGACATCCAGGCCCGCAAGGACGAGCTTGGTGTCGAGGGTGCCTTCACTTCCGCCGGCATGGACGACTCCTCCAGCTGGCGCTACACCACCCACCTTGCCAACATGCCGCTCTACTACGAGTTTGAGAAGGAGCACAACCAGGAGGACGACGAGATCAAGGGTGAGTTCCTCGACAACTACAAGCAGATCTTCGACCTGTACATCACCGACTCCACCTGCGATCCTTCGCAGCTTGCTTCCAAGACCGGCGACGACGCCACCAACGAGTTCGCAACCGGCAAGGCCGTCTTCTACCAGAACGGCTCTTGGGCCTACTCTGACCTCGTCAAGGCCGGCATGACCGACGATCAGATTGGCATGATGCCGATCTACATCGGTGTTGACGGCGAGGAGAACCAGGGCCTGTGCTCCGGCGGCGAGAACTACTGGTGCGTCAGTTCCCAGGCTTCCGAGGATGCCCAGAAGGCCACCGAGGACTTCATGTATTGGTGCGTCACCGCTGACACCCCGACCAGCATCATCGCCGACAAGATGGGTCTGACCGCTCCGTTCAAGAGCGCCAAGGAGACTACCAACGTCTTCTCGCAGCAGGCCGTTGCCATGGCCAAGGACGGCAAGAAGACCGTCGCTTGGGACTTCGTCTACATTCCCTCCGAGGAGTGGAAGAAGAACCTCAAGCAGGCTCTGATCGCCTACGCTGCCGATAACACCAAGTGGGACGGCGTCAAGAACGCCTTCGTCGATGGCTGGAAGACCGAGAAGGCCGCTTCCGAGTAAGCAGTTGCTGCCCAAGCTATCTGATTAGCGACAGGGGGCGGGCAGACGTTGGTTTGCCCGCCCCCTGCATATTGAAAGGACCCTTTTATGGGCAAAGCACTCAAGCGCTGGTGGCCGCTCTTTATGCTGCCCACGTGCCTGGCGTTTATGATCGGGTTCGTGATCCCTTTTATCCAGGGCTTCTATCTCTCGTTCTGCCAGTTTATTATCATTAGTAACGCGCACTTTGTCGGTATCGAGAACTACGTGCGCGCGCTGTCCGATCCGCAGTTCTCCACGTCGTTCTTCTTTACCGTGGCGTTTGCCTTCCTGTCGACGGTGCTCATCAACGTGATCGCCCTGGCCATTGCGCAGGCGCTCACCCGCAAGGCGCTCAAAGGCACCAACATCTTCCGTACGATCTTCTTTATGCCTAACCTGATCGGCGGCATCGTGCTGGGCTACATTTGGCAGATTCTGATCAACTGCCTGCTCTCCAACGTGGGCGCCCAGCTCATCGCTCTTAACTCTGCTGCTGGCTTCTGGGGCCTTATCATCCTGACCCTGTGGCAGCAGGTCGGCTACATGATGATCATCTACATCGCTGGTCTGCAGTCCATTCCGTCCGACTACATCGAGGCCGCCAAGGTCGACGGCGCTACGGCATGGCAGACGTTTTGGAAGGTTAAGATCCCTAACCTGATGCCGACCATCACCATCTGCCTGTTCCTGTCCATCACCAACGGCTTTAAGCTGTTCGACCAGAACCTCGCCCTTACCGGCGGCGCCCCCGCGCACTCCACCGAGATGCTCGCCCTGAACATCTACAACACGTTCTATTCGCGTGCCGGTATCGCATGGCAGGGCATTGGTCAGGCCAAGGCGGTTATCTTCTGCATCCTGGTCGTGGCCATCTCCATGATCCAGCTTAAGGCCACGAGGTCCAAGGAGGTGCAGCAGTAATGAAACGCGATAAGGTTATCAACCGCGCGCTCTCGATTTTCTTTACGATCCTGTCGCTCGCGTGGATCTACCCCGTGTTCATGATTGCGCTTAATTCTTTTAAGAAAGCGACCGCAATCAGCACCACCACGGCATTCGATCTGCTCACGCCCGAGACGTTCAACGGCCTCGCAAACTACATGCACGCCCTTAACGAGCAGGGCTTTGCCTCGGCATTTATGTACTCGCTCATCATCACGGTCACGTCGGTCGTGCTGATCTTGGTGTGCTGCTCCATGTGCGCTTGGTACGTGGTTCGTGTCAACAACAAGATCTCGAACTTCTTCTATTACCTGTTCGTGTTCTCGATGGTCGTGCCGTTCCAGATGCTCATGTTCACGCTGTCCAATTTGGCGGACCGCATCGGCTTTAACACGCCGTTCAACATCTGCTTTATCTACCTCGGCTTTGGCGCGGGCCTGGCGGTCTTTATGTTCGCCGGTTTTGTAAAGAACATCCCGCTCGAGATCGAGGAGGCGGCCATGATTGATGGCTGCAACCCGGTCCAGGTGTTCTTTAAGATCGTCCTTCCCATCATGAAGCCCACCTATCTTTCGGTCGGCATCCTCGAGACCATGTGGGTCTGGAACGACTATCTGCTGCCCTACCTTACGCTCGACTCCACCAAGTACAAGACCATTCCTATCTTGATCCAGTACTTCCGCGGCGGCTACGGCCACGTCGAGCTCGGCCCCATGATGGCCTGCATCATGATGGTCGTTATCCCCATCGTTATCATGTACATCCTCTGTCAGAAGTACATCATCGACGGCGTGGTGGCAGGTGCCGTCAAGGGCTGATGCCGTAACTGTTTTGCAAGTTTCTGCGGCGCCCCTCAGCGCGGCGCCGCATATCGAAAGGTAGAGACATGGCCGAGATCGTTCTCAAACATGTTCAGAAGGTGTATCCCAACAACGAGTCAAAAAAGAAGGGCTTCTTTGGCAAAAAGAAGAAGACCGAGGAGAAGAAGCACAACCTCAAGGTTACCGAGGACGGTGTGCTCGCTGTAGAGGACTTCAACCTCACCGTTCACGACCAGGAGTTCGTCGTCCTCGTTGGCCCCTCTGGCTGCGGTAAGTCCACGACGATGCGCATGGTCGCCGGCCTGGAGGACATTACCTCGGGCGATGTGCTCATCGACGGCAAGCGTGTCAACGACGTGGCGCCCAAGGACCGCGACATCGCCATGGTGTTCCAGAGCTACGCTCTGTACCCCAATATGACGGTGTACGAGAACATGGCATTTACGCTCGAGCTCAAGAAGGTTCCCAAGGACGAGATCGACCGCAAGGTTCGCTCTGCTGCCGAGATTCTGGGCATTACCGAGTACCTCGACCGTAAGCCCAAGGCGCTCTCCGGCGGCCAGCGCCAGCGTGTCGCTATCGGCCGCGCCATCGTGCGTGACCCCAAGGTCTTCCTGATGGACGAGCCGCTGTCCAACCTGGACGCCAAGCTTCGTAACCAGATGCGTGCCGAGCTCATTAAGCTGCGCCACGAGATCAAGGGTACGTTCATTTATGTTACTCACGACCAGACCGAGGCTATGACCCTCGGTGACCGTATCGTGGTCATGAAGGACGGCGTTGTCCAGCAGATCGCCACGCCGCAGGAGGTCTTCAACCATCCCGCGAACATCTTCGTCGCCGGCTTCATCGGCGTGCCGCAGATGAACTTCTTCGATGCCCAGCTGGTGCGCTCGGGCAACGGCTTTACCGTCAAGACCGAGGATATGAACGTGGCGCTCGCCCCCGAGACTTGCGCTCAACTTGCCCTCAACTGGGACGGCGGCGACGTGAAGGAGATTACGGCCGGCGTGCGTCCCGAGCAGATCCTGCTTGCCGACAAGGGCGAGGAGGGCGCGCTCCAGGGTACCGTCGAGGTGACCGAGCTCATGGGCTCGACCGAGCATGTCCACGTGACCGCTCCCGACGGCCAGTTTGTCCTGATTATCCCCGTCGTCGACCTCGAGGCCAAGGGCGCGCTCAAGGCTGGCGACACCATCTGGTTCAAGTTCGAGAAGAACGCGACCCACCTCTTCGATAAGGTTTCTGGCAAGAACCTTATCTAGGCCCGGTGCATCCAGGCCCTCCCTTTGGGCGACTGCGGTATTGCCATCCTTTTGCCGCGGTCACATATAAGGCTCCCCTCCCGTCCACTGGGCGAGAGGGGAGCCTTTCTTTGTG
>CABSNA010000149.1 GCA_902478865.1 uncultured Collinsella sp. | reverse complement strand
TCGGCAGCGTCAGATGTGTATAAGAGACAGCGTGAATCCGGACGATCTGGACGAGTTTGCCCAGACGCTGCTCTCGATCGTAGGCGCCGCATGATCGTCGCCGAGCTTGAGCGCGCGCTGCTGGCACGCTATCCCAAGACCAATGCCGAGAGTTGGGACCATGTAGGACTTTCCGTCGGCGACCCTGCCGCGGAGATTACCGGTGTTGCCTGCGCACTCGATGCGACCGAAGCCAATGTGCACCGCGCCCAGGAGGCCGGCGCCAACGTGCTGCTAACGCATCATCCCATCTATATCAAGGCGCCCGAGGCGTTTTGCCCGCCCGGTGCGACGCGCCCCCAATGCAGCGCGGCGCTCTACGAGGCAGCCCGTTGCGGCGTGAGCATTATCTCGCTCCACACCAACCTGGACCGCTCGCACGAGGCACGTATCTGCCTAAGTAGGCTTTTGGACGCCGCACCCGCAAGCTCGTTGGAGCACGTGGACGACCCCGAGGCCTGCGGCCTGGGCGCACTCGCGACGCTCAACGACCCTTGCAGCCTGCGCGACCTTGCCGTACGCGCCGCAGCGGCGTTTGGCAGCGACCCACGCGTGTGGGGCGATGCCGAGCGTCCGTGCCGCACCATCGCCATTTTGGGCGGCTCCTTGGGCGACTTTGGAGAGCTCGCCATTGCCGCAGGCGCAGATGTCATCGTGACGGGCGAGGCGGGCTACCACGTGGCGCAAGACCTTGCCTTGCGCGGGCTGCCGGTGATCTTGCTCGGCCACGACCGCTCCGAGGAGCCGTTCGTTGATATATTGATGAACTCTGCAGTTGACGCCGGGGCCGACCCCCGTCATGCGATTAAAATACTGAACCCTTGCCAATGGTGGACTGTGACAAAAGGAGAGAACTTATGAGCGCCGGCGCTACGCTACTCAAGCTGCAACAGATCGATTTGGAGCTCGCCCGCAACAAGAGCGAACTTGCCAATATGCCGGAGCTCAAGGAGCTCGCTTCCAAGCGCAAGACCTACGTTAAGCTCAAGGCCGAAATGACCAAGCTCTACGCCCAACGCAAGGACCTGGATATTGAGCTCGACGATCTCAACACCACCGAGATCCAGACCAATAACGCCATCGAGGCCGCTAAGAAGCGCCACGTTGACGGCTCCGACTACCGCGAGGTACAGGACCTGGAAAACGAGCTCGCCACCCTGGCCAAGCGCCTGGACAAGATTGAGCACACCCGCAAGGATGTCGTTGTCGCCCACAAAGAGGCGCTCGACCGCGAGACCCGCGCGCAGGCCATCATCGCCAAGTTCGAGGAAGGCGTGAAGGCCGATACCAAGGCCGCCCGCGCCAAGGCTGCCGACCTGCAGGCTCAGATCGAAGCCGCCACTAAGGAGCGCACCGCTCTTGCCGCCACGCTGCCGGCCGACGTGCTCACCGACTACGAGCGTCTGCTCAAGCAGTTCCGCGGCTTGGCCGTCGAGACCATCCAGGGCAACATCCCCACGGTCTGCCACACCGCGCTGCAGGCATCGTCCATGAGCGACCTCAACCACGACGGTAGCGAGATTACGCACTGTCCGTACTGCCACCGCCTCCTGGTGCTCCCGAGCAAGGAAGCCTAGCGATGACGGCGGCATCCAACAATTCAATGCAACTTGAGGGAAAAACGATCCTGCTGGGCATTACCGGCGGGATCGCCGCCTATAAGTCGTGCAATATCGTGCGCCTGCTGCAAAAGCGCGGCGCACGTGTCAAAGTCGTTATGAGCGAGCATGCCACGGAGTTCGTGGGCCCGCTCACGTTCCGCGCGCTCACCAATGAGCCGGTCGCGGTTGGGCTATTCGACGACCCGTCTGACCCCATCCACCATATCTCGCTTGCGCAGGAGCCCGATCTGGTGGTCGTGGCGCCCGCGACGGCCAATATCATCGCCAAGATGGCCAACGGCATCGCCGACGACCTCATCTCCACCACGCTGCTTGCGACGCCGCGGCCCGTCGTGATCGCGCCGGCCATGAACAATGGCATGTGGAAGGCGCCGGCGACGCAGGCCAACATGGCCACGTTGCGCGACCGCGGCGTTCACGTGGTGGGACCCGGCAGCGGCTACCTTGCGTGCGGCGACGTGGACACGGGCCGCATGAGCGAGCCCGAGGACATCGTCGAGGCTGTCTGTGAGGTGCTCAACCCCGTGCCGCAAGACCTGACGGGCAAGCGCATCGTCATCACCGCCGGCCCCACGCACGAGCCGATCGACCCGGTGCGATTCATTGGCAACCGTTCTTCGGGCAAGATGGGTATCGCCCTGGCGGGGGAGGCCGCACGTCGCGGTGCCGCCGTCACGCTCGTGCTGGGACCGACATCGCTCGACGTTCCGCGCGGTGTGGAGTGCGTGCACGTACAGACCGCCTCAGAAATGCTCAAGGCAGCGCTCAGCGCCTTCCAGACGGCCGACGCGGCCATTTGCGCCGCCGCCGTCGCCGACTACACGCCGGCGGCCCCGGCGGACCATAAGCTCAAAAAGGCCAACGAGCGCCTGGATCGAATCGAGCTCGTCGAGACCGTTGACATCTTGGCCGAACTTTCACGCCAAAAGGGCGATCGCCTCGTAATCGGCTTTGCAGCCGAGACTGATAACGTCGTCGAGTACGCCGAGCGCAAATTGACCCGCAAAGGCTGCGATGCCATTATCGCCAACGATGTCTCACGCGCCGATTCGGGCTTTGGAACCGACACCAACAAGGCTTGGATCGTGAGCATAGCGGGTACGCAAGAACTACCCGTACTAACAAAACCCCAGCTCGCAGATACAATTTTGGACTTGCTTCAAAATTTGTAAAAAAGTTCTTGCACAAGGACAAAGTTTCGGGTTAATATACTCCCTGTTGCGAGCGAGAGCAGAGCAACAAACAAAAGCTTCGGGACGTGGCGCAGCTTGGTAGCGCACTTGACTGGGGGTCAAGGGGTCGCTGGTTCGAATCCAGTCGTCCCGACCAGAAGTTTGCAGGTCAGGCACCTAGTGCCTGACCTTATTTGTTTTAAGCAATTGATTAATTTTCAGTAAGCAACAGGGTGTCAATAATCTACTTGCGCGATAATCGCCTTTTGCGGCTACTTGCGCGTTTTGCACGCGCTTGAGCCGATTTATTAACGTGATATGAATCTACATACGCGTAGCTGGTATACAGCCGAGTACGGGCTGTATTTATCGCGGCGATTTACACGGATATAGCGACTGTGACGAACAAGCGTGTCGCTGTATTTATTCCAGTAGTTCACTTGATCGGTGGACAAGTGGGCTGTTGCAGCGAAATGCCAAGCAGGATGAGCTCTACACGAGGACCCCGCAGAGGTAATGGCGGGGGAGTGCGGCGGGTGCTCTGAGAGCCGCTGTGTGACCCCATGTCTCCTCAACCCGACTACCTGTGCCACGAACATCAGACCGTTCGAGTAACCGCCAAAAGAAAAGCCCGCGCGAAGTTGCGCAGGCTTTTCGCTAGACAAGCTAGAAGACAGGCTAGAAGCACCAAGCGGGGCAGACGCAAAGCGAAGCGCTCGCGTCGTCGCCACGCGACGGCCTGCCAGTGCCGGTGACGTCGAGGAAGTACGCAGAAAGTTTCGGTAACACCGAACGCTCCCACCATAAGCTGCTAATGGCAATGGCAGAGTTGGGATTATCGTTATTCGTCACCTTGCCCTTGAAGGCCTCGTACTGGCTACCCTCGGAGGAACTCCAGGGGTAGTCAGAGGCCCAAAGGGAAGTGAAGTCGGAGGTCCAATGGGAGGTGCAGGGCGCGATCTCGGTGTAGCTGAGAAGGAACAGCCTGTCCGAGGTCGCGGTTACGGCGGCGTTCTTATCGATTCCGCCGACGTTGTTCGTGAGCTTCCTGACGGTCTTCACCTTGGACTGGAAATCGGGCGGCATGAGGCTCCAGATCTCGCCGGAGTTCATCTTCGCACGGAGCTCCGACTTCTCCCAGCCACCGGCGTTGGTGTCGGTGGCGTTCATGCGGGGCGAAATACCCGTCGAGGTGGTGAGGAACGTCAGCCCCGCCTAGCCCGAGCCGTCGGCCAAATCGTCATGGTTGATGCCGATGATGCGGTATTCGAGCGTCTTCCCATCGGTGAGCTTCATCGTGAACTTGGTGCCGGCATCCATGGCGGCCTTCGCCTTGGCGTAGGCGGGAGACTCCTTGCCCTTTGTGGCGATGTCCTCTGCCACGGCCTTCTGCCTGTCTCTTATACACATCTCCGAGCCCACGAGACGCTC
>CABSNA010000148.1 GCA_902478865.1 uncultured Collinsella sp. | reverse complement strand
CTACTGCTTCTTTTTGAGCGAGATCATTAAGCTGAGCGGAGACAACCTTGGACTTGAGTACCCGTCATCTTTGACCTCCGCCAGCGGTATCACCGTCATCGACGGCATCAAGACGCTCGACACCGGCATTATCGGCCCGCTGGCGGTATCGGCAACCGTCGTTGCCATCCATGACCGCTTCTACGATGCCAAGGTTCCCGATTGGCTCGGCACCTTCTCGGGCTCCTCGCTGGTCTACCTCATCAGCTTTTTTGCCGTGTTTGCCCTTGCTGCTATCTCGGCCGCCATCGTGCCCTACGTATACGATGTAACCGATACGCTGCGTCACGCGCTTGCAGGCGTCGGTCCCTTTGGCGTGGGCATCTTTGTCTTTTTAGAACGAGCACTCGAGCCCTTTGGCCTGCACCACCTGCTCTACATGCCGATCTACTACGACAACCTGGTCATTAACGACGGCATCTACGCCACGTGGAGCAGTTTGCTCCCCATCCTCTCCCATAGCACGCGCCCCCTTAATGAGCTTGCGCCGTGGGCCGGTTTTACCGCCACCGGCTGGGTCAAGCTCTTTGGCCTTCCTGCCATCGCAGCTGCGTTCTACTCCACCGCAAAACCCGAGCGCCGCGCCGGCCTCAGGGTCATCCTTGTTCCCGCCATCATCGCCTCGGTGGTTTGCGGCGTTACCGAGCCACTCGAGTTTCTCTTTATGTTCACCCACCCCGGGCTCTTTTTGCTCTACGCCGTCTTATCGTCTTGCCTTGCCACAACCATGAATCTCTTTGGCATCGTCGGCATCTTCTCGGGCGGCCTGATGGAGATGGCAGCCTTCAACTTTATTCCGCTCATGCGCACGCATGCCGGTGCCTATCTTTTGGCGCTCGGTATCGGCCTTGCCTTTAGCCTCATCTTTTTTGTTAGTTTTCGAGCACTCATCTTGGTCTATGACCTTAAGACTCCGGGCCGCGAGGATCATGTCGCCAATCGCGCGGCAATCGATTGTTTAACGGGAAGCGACTTTGCCAAAGAGCAATCTCCCAATGACGAGGTCGATAGTCGATCCGATCAAGATCACGTCCTCGCTGAGCGGGTAATTCAGCTTTTAGGTGGCGTTGGCAATATCGTGGGCGCAACCAACTGCGCCACGCGCCTGCGCGTCGAGGTCGCAGACCCTTCCATCGTTGCAGATAACGCGTCGTTTGTCGCGGTGGGCGCCAAGGGCCTCATCATTACGGGCAAGACCGCCCAGGTGATCATCGGCATCTCCGTTCCCCGCGTTAAAGAGCATTTTGACCAGATCATGGGCCTCGAGCCGGAATTTGTGCCCACCACCTCGGCCTCCCCTGCCGCCAGCGCAGCCCATAAGCGCGGCGATATTTGCTTCTTCGATATCGACGGAACGCTCGCCTGGCAAGACCCCAGGCTCGCCCAAGACCTTCCCGAAGACGAGCGGGACCTCTCCCCCTATCCCAACGAGGCGGTTTCGCAGGCAATCCGCGAGTTTGTCGCCAACGGCAACATGGCCTTTATCTGCACGGGACGTACCCTCAGCTGCATCCACCCCAAACTTCTTGAGCTGCCTTGGACCGGCATCGTCTGTCTTGCGGGCGGTTACGCCGAGATCAACGGACACGCAATTCGCGATCTGTCGATGACGCCCAGTATGCTGCAGCGTCTTGCCCCCTACCTTGAGCAATCGGGCGAGGTCATCCGCTTTGAGGGCCTCAACGGCGTCGTGCGCATGAGTGCCGATGCGCCCGATGCTCCCGGATACGCGCGCACCCTGGGCGACGCAGTCACGCAGCTGCAACATTACAGTGTCTACAAGATCTTGATGTCTACATCGCTCGCCAACCACATCGCTCAAGATAAGGCACTTGAGCCGCTGCTGTGCTTTAACGAGCTCGAACTCGAGGTAACCGAAATCTCGCCCCGCGAATGCACGAAGCGCGGGGGCATCCAGTCTGTACTCGACGCCCTCGATCCCCACCACGGAACCGTATACGGCATCGGCGACGCCAGCAATGACGTCTCGCTGATGAACGCCGTCGATGTCGGTATCGCCATGGGCAATGCGCCGGACTATCTCAAGGATAAGGCCGATTACGTGACCGACACCGTCGATCACGACGGTGTCGTTGCGGCGCTCGAGCATTTTGGGCTGATTTAGGCGCGCTCCATCAAACGCACGCCCGTTGTCCCAAATCGCCAAAACTGCCGCGCCAAACGCCCTAATGTGGCAATATGTTGTCTGCATATTGCATCAACGCAACCTCAGAAAGAATGCGAGAACCCGTGTCCAGTCCGTTTACCAGCTTTTTAGCCCAGCACTTTGACCAGATTAACGACTATCTGGCCACGTTCTTTGACGGACAGGCGACCTCTGCCGATATCGAGCGCTACCTGTACGCGCCGCTCTCGGCTTTTACGGCCAACGCCGGCAAGCGCCACCGCCCGCTTATCTGCATGCTCGCCGCAACCGCAGTGGGCGGTAGCTTTGAGAGCGCCCGCAGCGCCGCGGCAGCCATCGAGCATTTCCAGTCGGGCGCGCTGATCCACGACGACATCGCCGACAACGGACAGCTTCGTCGAGGCAAGCCCTGCATGCACCTTACCGAGGGCACGGGCCTTGCCATCAATTGTGGCGACCTGGCGCTCGCCATGGTCACCAAGACGGTTCTCGACGACCCTACGCTGGAGTCCGACGTGAAGCTGCGCGTGCTCCACGAGCTTACCGAGATGATCGTCCGCACCATCGAGGGTCAAGCACTCGACCTGGGTTGGGTCCGCGACGGGCGCTTTGATATCTCGGTTGATGACTACCTGGACATGGCGACGCACAAGACCGCGTTTTACAGCGGAGCCACGCCGCTTGCCGCCGGAGCCATTATCGGCGGCGGCAGCGATGAGCAAATCGAAGCGCTGCGCGCCTTTGGCCTGCACACAGGCCTTGCCTTTCAGATTCAGGACGACCTGCTCAACCTTGTCGGCACTAAGGAAGCCGCCAACAAGGACTTCCGCACCGACATCACCGAGGGCAAGCGCACGCTTGTCGCCGTACACGCCCTCTCTGATGAGCGCCACCACGACGAGGTCGAGGCGATTCTTTCCTCGGGCACCGATGATCCCGCGCAGCTCGCACGCGCCGTGGAGATCTTCCAGGAGACCGGCTCCATCGATTACGCCCACACTTACGCGCTCGACCTGACCGCTAAGGCCAAAGCGGCCATCGAGAACGTTGAGCTTGATCCGCACGCACGCGAGCTGTTCCTCTCCATGGCAGATTTCTTTGTGGAGCGTCTTAACTAACGGGGGTTATAAAACCTGTCAGCAGCGTATTTAGGCACAACTTGCTACACTGTTGAGTGCATGTTTATGCATCCCTTTGCGTTGTCTATCCGACAGACGCTCAAATAGTACGAATGGTACGCCGAAAGGGGTTCGTTCATGGAACCTATTACAACGGGCATGCAAGGAGCAGCCGTCGAGGACGTGCAGTCTCGTCTCCTGCAGCTCGGCTACACGATTGATGCCGCCGAAGTCACCGACAAGTACTTTGGAGCCACCACCGAGCAGGCCGTCAGCACCTTCAGGCTCGACAGCGGCCTTGCTGCCGGTCATGCCGTCGATATCCCCTGTTGGAGCGCCCTTGTAGACGCTTCGTATAAGCTGGGCGACCGCACCCTCTATCTGCGCATGCCCAATTTCCATGGCGCCGATGTGCAGGCCCTGCAGCGCGCTCTCAACGTTTTGGGCTTTGCCTGTGGCGAAGACGACGGCTACTTTGGTCCGCATACCGAGGCCGCCCTGCAGCAGTTCCAGGAAAATGTCGGCCTGTTTGCCGACGGCATGGCCTTCCAGGACACCTACGCCTACATCAACCGCCTGCACCATGTGTGGGAGGGCAAGCCCTCGGTCACCGAAGCCGAGTCCCGTATCGGTTTTGCTCGCGCCGCCAACGTGCTCGAGCGCTTCCAGATTGCCGTTATCGGCGAGGACCCCATCGCACGCAGCGTTGCGTCGCGCATGTGGAATATCGCCACGGCAACGACCGACAACAGCGGCATGATGCTCTGCGACTCCGAGGTCCCAACCGACGTTGACCTAGTGCTCGAGATCGCAAGCGATGAGCTGCCCGCAGATGCAGCGCCGCGCGCCACGATCGCCCTCGCCGAGTGCCACAACCTGGCCCAGCGCATCCGCACTGCCAATGTCGCCGCGCAGCAGAAGCCGGCACGCATTCGCATTGAGCTCTGTCTCTTATACACATCTCC
>CABSNA010000147.1 GCA_902478865.1 uncultured Collinsella sp. | reverse complement strand
TACACGCGTAAGATCGTCGGCAGCGTCAGATGTGTATAAGAGACAGGCCTGGGAGCGCGAGATCCCCGTGGCGCTTAAGAAGCTCGAGAAGAAGGCCATGCGCACCATGGTCGTCGAGACCGGCGAGCGTGTCGACGGCCGTGCCGCCGACGAGATCCGTCCCATCATGGTGAAGGACAACTACCTGCCACTCGTTCACGGCTCCGGCCTGTTCCAGCGTGGCCAGACTCAGGTGCTCTCCGTCCTGTCGCTCGGCATGCTTAACGAGGGCCAGCGTCTGGATACCATCGAGCCCACCGAGGGCAAGCGCTATATGCACCACTACAACTTCCCGCCGTTCTGCACCGGCGAGACCGGCCGCATGGGCAGCCCCAAGCGCCGCGAGATCGGTCACGGCAACCTTGCCGAGCGCGCCCTGCTTCCGGTGCTCCCCGACGAGAACGAGTTCCCCTACGCTATCCGTGTGGTCTCCGAGGTCATGGAGTCCAACGGCTCCTCTTCGATGGCTTCGACCTGCGGCTCCACGCTCGCCCTTATGGACGGCGGCGTGCCCATTAAGCGCCCGGTCTCCGGTATCGCCATGGGCCTGATCCAGGAGGAGGGCAAGACCGTGGTCCTGTCCGACATCCAGGGTCTCGAGGACTTCCTGGGCGACATGGACTTTAAGGTCACCGGCACCACCGAGGGCATCACCGCCCTGCAGATGGACAACAAGGCCACCGGTCTTACCTTCGACATCCTGGCCCGCGCCCTGCAGCAGGCCAAGGAGGGTCGCGCCTTCATTCTGCAGAAGATGCTCGATGTGATTCCCGAGCCGCGTCATACCACGCGCAGCACCGCTCCGCGCATCGTCTCCATCCAGGTTCCGACCGATAAGATCCGCGACGTCATCGGCTCCGGCGGCAAGGTCATCCGCGGCATCCAGGACGAGACCGGCGCTTCGGTTGACATCCAGGAGGACGGTACCGTTTTTGTCGGCGGCACCGGCGAATCCGTCGATCAGGCCGTCGAGCGCATCAAGCTCATTATCAAGGTTCCCGAGCCGGGCGAGGAGTACACCGGTCGTGTTGTCTCCATCCAGCCGTTCGGTGCCTTCGTGAACCTGCTGCCCGGTAAGGACGGCCTGCTGCACATCTCCCGCGTCGCCAAGGGTCGTGTGGAGAAGGTCGAGGACGTCCTCAACGTGGGCGACGAGGTCAAGGTCGTCGTCATCGAGGTCGACGATCGCGGCAAGATCTCGCTCGATCGTCTCGACAAGCCCGAGGCCCCGGCTCGTGCCGAGGGTGCCTCCGAGGGCGAGGGCGAGCACTTCCAGCGTCGTGAGCGTCCGCGTCGCGAGCGCTCCGAGCGCAGCGACCGTCCGCGCCGTCCCGGCGACAACGGAGGCCGCAAGCCCCGCCGCCACCACGACGCCGAGTAACAGCCGCACATAAGCAGCACCGCAAGGGCGACTCCGGACAGGGGTCGCCCTTTTGCTTGTGCCCGGGAGGGCCGCATATGAAGTTTCCTGCTCTACAGTCCTGCGCAAGACGGAAAGCACATTAAGTGCTTTCCTTTGCGTGCGGAACTCGCGATAAACTTCATATGCGCCCCTCCCGGTCGCAAGCAAAAGGGCTGGTTAGTGCCGCTCGCTATTTAGTTAGACAGTCTATTCAGTAGTCAGATTTCAGATCTGTAGATAGCCGCAGCAGCATCTTCCCAGATAAAACCGACCAAAACAAACCTGTCGCTTTTTGGCAGGTTTCCCGTGGGGCGGGCGCTGATGAAGTTTATCGCGAGTTCCGCACGAACAGGAGGCCACTTAATGTGGCCTCCGTCGTGAGCAGGACTGTAGAGCAGGAAACTTCATCAGCGCCCGCCCCACGGGAAACCGGCGGGATAGACCGGTTCAGATGGGGCTTTGATGCATGGGTGGTCTGTTGTTGTGCAAATGGGTATCATACTGAGGTTACTGCATCGACTCGGTGATGTATGTTTGTACGTTCCCGGCGGTCGGTTTGCCAGAAGCGCCCCGTCGGTTGTTCCAGACCCGTTTCGAAGAAAGGAAACCACACTAACCTATGGCAGCTAAAAAATCATCTCCCTTGAAGATCATCCCGCTCGGCGGCCTTGATGGCATCGGCAAGAACATGACGGTCTTCGAGTGCGGCGACGACATGGTGCTCGTCGATGCTGGCCTCATGTTCCCCGATGACTCGCAGCCCGGTATCGATCTGGTACTTCCGGATTACACCTACGTTCTGGAGAACGAGGAAAAGCTCCGCGGCATCGTCGTCACCCACGGCCACGAGGACCACACCGGTTCGCTTCCGTACCTGCTGCAGGACCTCAACAACAAGGTGCCCATCTTTTCGAGCAAGCTGACGCTCGGCTTTATCGAGGGCAAGCTCTCCGAGTTCCGCATTCGTGCACCCAAGTTCCGCGAGGTCAAGGGCGGCAGCCACGTCAATTTGGGTGGCATCTCGCTCGACTTCTTCTCGATGACGCACTCCATCCCGGGCGCTCTAGGCGTGTTCATCCGCACCAACCAGGGCACCGTTATGCACACCGGCGACTTTAAGCTCGACCAGACGCCCATCGACGGTGTCACGCCCGACTATGCCGCTATCAGCCGCTTTGCCAAGCAGGGCATCGACCTGCTGCTGTCCGACTCAACCAACGCCACGGTCCCCGGCTTTACCAAGTCCGAGGCCGAGGTTGGCCCCAATCTGTTGCATGCCATCAAGAATGCTCCGGGCCGCGTGTTCGTTGCGTCGTTCTCGAGCCACATCCATCGTCTGCAGCAGATCTGCGACGCCGCCCGCAAGTGCGGCCGCAAGGTCGTCGTGACCGGTCGTTCCATGCTCACCAACACCCGTGTGGCGCGTGAGCTCGGCTATCTCAACATCGATGATGCCGATATCATTGATGCTTTCGATATTGACAATCTGCCCGACGACAAGATCGTCGTCATGTGCACCGGTTCGCAGGGCGAGCCCCTGTCGGCCCTGTCCCGCATGGCCAACGGCGAGCACAAGACGCTCTCCATCCACGAGGGCGATACCGTCATCCTCTCGGCAACGCCGGTTCCCGGTAACGAGAAGGCCGTTCAGCAGGTCGTCAACAGCCTCGCCAAGCTTGGCTGCGACGTCTGGGATAAGAACCGCGCCCTCGTTCACGTCTCGGGTCACGGTAGCCAGGAGGAGCTCAAGCTCCTGATGGCCATGGCCAAGCCTACGTACTTTATGCCGGTCCACGGCGAGGCCGTGCATCTGCGCGCCCATGCTCAACTTGCACGCAAGATGGGCCTCAAGGACGATCATATCTTTATCCTCGACAACGGCGATACGCTCGAGATGCGTGGCGGTATCGTCAAGCGCGGCACGCCCGTCGAGTCTGGTGTCGTCTACGTCGACGGACTGCGCATCGGCGATACCGACCCCATCGTTCTGCGCGATCGTCAGAAGCTTGCCAACGACGGTATGGTCACGGCTGTCGCTATCGTTTCGATCAAGCACAAGAAGATCGAGGCCATCGAGTTCTCGGGCCGCGGCGTCTCCTTTGCCATCGACGACCAGTTCTCCGAGGACGCCTCGGCGTCCATCATGAAGACGATCGAGAAGGGCAAGTTCAGCTTTACGAGCAGCGGTTCCGATGCCATTCGCAAGGCCGTGCGCGACTCGCTCTCTAACTTTATCTGGAGCCGTACGCGTACTCGTCCGATGATCATCCCGGTCGTCATGGAGGTTTAGTTTGGCGCGCGGATCTGCACAAAACGCCAAAGGCAATAAAGCCAACAACCAACCGGCATCTGCTAAGGGTGCCGGTTCCCATCTTCGTGCCAATAAGGGCCACGAGGCCGAGTTCGATGAGTTCGAGCCTCTGGTCGAGCCTTCGGCCAACCGCGATATCGCTGGCGTGGTCATTGCCGTTTTGGCGATTGCGTCCTTCATTGCCGTGATTTCGCCGGCGACCGCACCCGTTACGGCTGCGGTTGCCGGTTTCTACCACCTTGGCTTTGGCCTGGGCGCCTACGTGCTGCCGATCGTCATTTTGCTGTTTGCTGCCACGCTCTTTTTAGGCGAGGACTCGCCGCTCAACGTGCGCTCTGTTGCGGGCGGCGCCGTGGTCTTTATCGCCGTCGTCTCCATTCTTTCGCTGATGGTGCCGGGTACGAGCGACTCGTGCGACCTTATGTTCACGCCGCAAAACCTGTCCGCATCGGGTGGCTATATCGGTGCGTTTATTGCGAGCGCGCTGCAGAATGCCCTGGGTAAGCCTATCGCGATGGTGGCTG
>CABSNA010000146.1 GCA_902478865.1 uncultured Collinsella sp. | reverse complement strand
GGCGCCATCGCCAAGACCTACTACGCCAAGGTGCTGGGCGTGGAGCCCGAGCGTCTGTTCGTGGTGTCCGTTATGCCGTGCACGGCCAAGAAGGCCGAGTGTGCGCTGCCGAGCATGGTGGGCGAGGACGGCACGCCCGATGTGGACGTTGCGCTGACGGTGCGCGAGATGGTGCGCATGATCCGTGCGAGCCACGTGAGCGTTGACACGCTGGTCGAGGAGCCGCTCGATACGCCGCTGGGCTTTGGCACGGGCGCGGGCGTGATCTTTGGCGCCACGGGCGGCGTGATGGAGGCAGCCGTGCGCTCGGCATATTACCTGGTGACGGGCAAGAACCCCGATGCGGACTTCTTTACCGATGTGCGCGGCCTGGACGGCTGGAAAGAAGCCGTCGCCGATATCGATGGCACCAAGGTGCGCGTCGCCGTGGCGCACGGGCTGGGTAACGCCGCCCGCCTGCTCGACGCGATTCGCGACGGCCGTGCGAGCTATGACTTCGTCGAGGTCATGGCGTGCCCGGGCGGCTGCGTCGGTGGCGGCGGTCAGCCCATCCACGACGGCTGCGAGCTGGCGGCCGAGCGCGGCCAGGTGCTGTGGGGCCTGGATGCCGCTGCGGACATTCGCTTCTCGCACGAGAACCCCGATGTTCAGGCGTGCTACCGCGAGTTTTTGGGCGCGCCGCTCTCGCCGCTGGCCGAGGAGTTGCTGCATACCGACCATCACGCCTGGTCGATGCCTAACGAGGGGAAGTGCTAACGATGCGCGCGTTTGATGTTGAGATGACGCGCCGGGGGTTGGCCTCGGCGCTCGCCGTGGGCGCGTTGTCGCTTGCGCTCGCGGGCTGTGGCGGCGGGGCTGTCGGTGCCGGGTCCGCCGCGGGCTCGGCTGCCACGGACGGCGCCGGTGCTGCTGCGGAGCCGGTTGAGGTGCACGTCGCCTCGCTCAAGGGCCCGACGTCGATCGGTCTGGTGAGGTTTATGGACCAGGCGGCGAGCGGCGAGACGGATAACGAGTTCGACTTTGCGATCAGCGCCGCAGCCGACGAGATCGTGCCCAAGGTCATTCAGGGCGATGTCGATATCGCCCTAGTGCCCGCCAACGTGGCGAGCGTGCTCTACAACAAGACCGAGGGCGCGGTGCAGGTCATCGACATCAACACGCTGGGCGTGCTGAGCGTTGTGACGGGCGATGCGAGTGTGGCCTCGTTTGGCGATCTGGCGGGCCATACCGTCTATATGACGGGCAAGGGCATCACGCCGGAGTACGTCATGAACTACCTGCTGGAGCGCGCGGGCCTGATCGGCCAGGTGACGCTCGAGTTTAAGAGCGAGCCCACCGAGGTGCTGTCGGCCCTGCTTGCCGATCCGTCTGCTGTGGGCGTGCTGCCCGAGCCGTTCAAGACCGCCGCCATCGCCAAGAGCGAAGGCAAGCTGTCGGCTCCGGTAAGTCTGACCGATGTGTGGGATGAGCTGGCAGGTGACACGGGCTCGCGCCTGCTGACGGGCGTGACCGTGGTGCGCCGTTCCTGACGGGCGTGACCGTGGTGCGCCGTTCCTTTGCCGAGGAGCATCCCGACGCCGTGGCGGAATTCTTGCGCTGCCATGAGGCGAGCGTGAAAGCCGTCAATGCGGCGCCGGCAGATTGGGCTCAGGCCGTGGTCGATGCGGGCATCGTGGATAACGCCACGATTGCCGAAAAGGCGATTCCCGGGTGCATGCTCGTGTGCCAGACGAGGAAGGATATGAAGGCGGCGCTCGGTGGGTACCTGCAGGTGCTGGCCGATGCGGACGCGAGCGCCGTGGGCGGCAAGCTCCCGGCTGACGATTTCTACTACATGGAGTAGCCCGTGCGTGCGTTTGCTCGACAAATGACAGAGCGTATGAAGGCGGTGGCGGCAGCAGGTGCCGTCGCCGCCTTTTGGCTTGCCGTGTGGGTGCTGGTGGCGGCGTTGGTAGCGCAGCCGCTGATCTTGCCGGGGCCGGGTGCTGTTGCCTTGGCGCTGCTGCGCCTGGTGTGCGATGGCGGTACCTGGGCGATTTTGGCGGGCTCGGGCGCGCGAATATTGGGCGGGCTGGCGCTTGCCGCGGTGTGCGGCGGCGTGCTGGCGGGAGTCTCGGTGCGGTCGCGTGCGTTTGCGCACCTGGTGGCTCCGGCACTGTCGTTTGTAAAGGCGACGCCGGTTGCCTGCGTGGTGGTCCTGCTGCTCATTTGGTTGGGGTCGGCACGTGTGAGCATCGCGGCGGTCTTTTTGATGGCGCTGCCGGGCGTATATTTCTCGCTGGTCGAGGGTTTGACGCAGGTTGATCAGTCACTGGAGCAGATGTTTCGTCTGCATGGAGTGCGGGGCTGGCGACTGTTTTGCGCTCACACCTGGCGCGAAGTCCTGCCGTTTGTGCTTTCGTGCGCCCGCGCCGTGATCGGCATGAGTTGGAAGGCCGGTGTGGCGGCGGAGCTCATCGGCATGGCGACGGGCACCGTGGGTGAGCGCATCTATCAGGCAAAGCTTTTGATTGAGACGGCAGATCTGCTGGCGTGGACCGTGTTGGTCGTGGCGGCATCGTGGGCATGTGAGCGCGTGCTAGTGTGGCTGCTGCGGGTTTCGGGGCCCGTGGCGTGGCATGTTGCCGTGCGGGCGCATGGGCATGGATTGCGTGGGCGTGCGGGGGCTGCGAGCGATGGCACTTCAGCGGAGCTTGCGCTTGCCGTGGGCGATCGCGCGCCCTGGGCGCCGGCGCTGGATGGTCTGGTGCTCAACGTGCCCGCGGGTGGGCGTATCTGTGTGATGGGCGCTTCGGGCATGGGCAAGTCGACGCTGCTTTCGTTGGCAGCGGGGGAGTGCGCGCCGTGCTCGATGGTGTTTCAGGATGCACGCTTGGTCGAGTCCGCCGCGGCGCTGGATAACGTGCTAGTGTGCGCCGATGCACGCGTGGACGCCTCGAGTGCTGCGGCCCTGTTGCGCCTGCTGGTGCCGGGGGTCGATGTACATGCTCGCGTGGCCGAGCTTTCGGGCGGGCAGCGCCGTCGCGTCGAGATCGCTCGAGCCCTGCTGTGCCCGGGCGGCGCGGTGATTCTTGACGAGCCCTTTACCGGTTTAGATACCGCTGCGCGCGACGCATGCGCCGAGGTCGTGCTCGACTTGCTCGACGGCCGTATGCTGCTGCTTGCCTCGCACGATGTCGCCGACGCTCAGGCCCTCGATATCTCGGACATCATCACGCTCTAAATACTAACTCAGCAACAAAATGATTCGTTTTCCTCCGCTCCCATGGGGTCGGGTGTGCTATTCTATCTGCGGGGTAATACTTAGGAATACCAAGTAATACCAACGCAGCAGAAACAAACTCCGGATGCGGGCCAATCGGGTTGCCTTCACAGCCCGTCGCCCAGCCGCGTGGCCCGCATCTATCCGCACCACCGTCGTTTCAAAAAGGAAGCGCCAT
Organism: uncultured Collinsella sp.; assembly: GCA_902478865.1. Classification (GTDB taxonomy): domain Bacteria; phylum Actinomycetota; class Coriobacteriia; order Coriobacteriales; family Coriobacteriaceae; genus Collinsella. Next base: position 865 of record CABSNA010000146.1, on the reverse strand, counting down.
GGCAGAACACATGACCCCGGTTGTCGCGAAGGTCTTGCCCGAGGAAAAGGCGGCCTTCGCGGCGGCAACCCAGCTCGTGGGCACCACGCCGTCCAACGCCATCCGCATGTTTATCGCCGCGTTCAATCGCTGCGGCACCTTCCCGTTCGACATTTCACCCAACGGGGCTTTTGGCGCTGTGCCCGATTCTCATCAACAATGACTGTCCCCAAGTGCCGGGTTTTGAGGAGGTTGGCATGCTCAATGCGCTGGTTTGGGCGCTTACCTGTTTTGGTGTCGTCGCTGCCGATATTGCCCTGAGCATTGTTTTGTTCTCCGCGCTGGACATCGTGTCGGCACTGACGGGTTTCCCGATCGACAATCTCGATATTCAATGGTTTCAGGCCGCCGCTCAGACGGCGTCGTTTTTGATGGCGCTGCTGTGGTGGCGCTATCTGTGGCCCCGCTCCTTCATGGCGCGCCGGCAAGGTGAACGCCCGCTCGGCGGGGGAGCAAATGCTGCATGGAAGCGCATCGCATACGTTGTCGTGATCGGCCTATCCATGCAGGTGGTCATTAGCTACCTATGCGACGGCGTGCTGTCGCTGCTGCCCGAGGTTGCGGCGGACTATAGCGAGCTCGTCGAGGAAACAGGCTTGGACGATACCAACCTTCTTGCCGTCCTGACCACGGTGCTCGGCGCCCCATTTTGTGAAGAGCTGCTGGTGCGCGGCATTATTTTTGAGTTTTCGCTCCGAGCGTTTAATCCGCAGTGCCGCCCACTTTGGAAGTGCCGGCGTCGTGTGAGCGCGCAGAGTGGCGCCATGGTGCCCTGGGCGGCCCCAAGCACGTGGGGTATCGCCGCGGCGATTGTGCTGCAGGCGGC
>CABSNA010000145.1 GCA_902478865.1 uncultured Collinsella sp. | reverse complement strand
AACGTCATCACCATCATTGGCGACGGCTCGCTTTCGGGCGGCTTGGCGTTTGAGGGCTTTAACAACGCCGCCGAGCTCGACAGCAACCTGATCATCATCGTCAATGACAACGACCAGTCCATCGCCGAGAACCACGGTGGCCTCTATCGCAATCTGGCCGAGCTGCGCGCCAGCAACGGCACCTGCGAGCGCAACGTTTTCCGCGCGATGGGGCTCGACTACCGCTACCTGGACGCCGGTAACGATGTGTTGGCCCTCGTCGATGCGTTGCAGGAACTGCGCAATATCGATCATCCCATCGTGCTGCACGTCTCCACCGCCAAGGGCAAGGGCTTTGAGCCGGCCCAGAGCGACCCCGAGCGCTGGCACCACGTGGGTCCGTTTGACATGGCGACCGGCCGCAAGCTCTGCCCGGGCCATCCAAGCGAGCCTGCGCCGCGCACCTATGCCGACATTACGGGCGAGGCGCTCAGCGCCGCCATCGAGCGCGATCCGCAGGTCGTGGGCATCACGGCCGCCACGCCCTACATCATGGGCTTTACACCCGAGCTTCGCGCTGCCGCCGGCAAACAGTTCGTCGATGTGGGCATTGCCGAGGAGCACGCCGTGACCTTTGCCACCGCGCTTGCGCGCTCGGGTGCCAAGCCAGTCTTTGGTGTGTACGGCACGTTTTTGCAGCGCGCCTACGACGAGTTGTGGCACGACCTGTGCCTCAACGACGCCCCGGCAACCATCCTGGTGTTTGGCGCATCGATCTTTGGCACCACATCCGAGACCCACCTCTCGTTCTTCGATATTTCCATGCTGGGCGCTCTTCCCAACATGCGCTACTTAGCGCCGGCCTGCATGGAGGAATACCTGTCCATGCTGAGCTGGTCGCTCGACCACCGCGAGCATCCCGCGGCGATCCGCGTACCGGGCATTGGCCTGGTAAGCCGCCCCGATCTGGCGCCCGCCGAAGACACCGACTACAGCGCCGTTCGCTACAACGTGGTGCGTCAGGGCCGCGACGTTGCCGTGCTCGCGCTCGGCGATTTCTTTGAGCTGGGTGAGCGCGTGGCAAACCGCTTGGCTGCCGAGTACGGCATCGAGGCCACACTCGTCAACCCTCGCTTTGCAACCGAGCTCGACCGCGAGTTCCTCGACAGCCTTGCCGCCGAGCATCGCGTTGTCGTCACCCTCGAGGACGGCATCTTGGACGGCGGCTGGGGCGAGCGTGTCGCGTGCTACTTGGCCTGCACGCCCGTGCGCACGCGCACCTTCGGCATCGCCAAGGGCTTCCCCGACCGCTACGACCCCAACGAGCTGCTCGCTCAGAACGACATGACGGTCGAGAACATGGCCGCCGAAGCCGTGAGACTACTCAACGAGTAAGAAAACCTCCGCAAGGAAAGCGTCCCTGCGGAGGTTTTTATTTTCGCGACGCGATTATCTCAATCTGTAACATCTAGGGCCCGAATTCCCGTCTAACTGTTACAGATTTAGATAAGACGTCTTAGTCCCAGACCTTTGTCTCAATCTGTAACAGATAGAGACCTTTTGGCCGTCCAGATGTTACAGATTGAGACATTCGAATTCCCCTGAAGAGAAAATCTCAATCTGTAACAACTACTCGGCAAAAGCGACTGCAGATGTTACAGATTGAGACAAAGCAGCAAGGCATGCCGTTGCATCGGTCAAAACCACCACAAAGGTGCCTGTCCCTTTTTGATAGGCACAATAACCCATAAGGCAAGTATGTTTCTGAGTTATTTCGTGTTGACCCATTTGAGCGCGATAGGGTATAACTCTACTCAACCGCTAGGGATTTTATTGAGAAAGGTGTTCTACCATGAGCAAGAACCTCTCCCAGCAGGTCGTTCTCGACCGTCGCGGCTTCGTTGCCGCCACTTTCGCAACCGTCGCCGGCCTTGGTCTTGCCGGCTGCTCCGACACCAGCGCCGAGGCCGACAAGGGTTCCGCCGCCGGCTCTTCCAAGAGCTCCGAGGATACCGAGGCTTCCACCACGCTCGACGCTAAGGCATTCGACAAGCTCGTCAACGACGGCCCCAAGGCCGATGACGATGCCATCGCCGCCAGCACCTGGGCGACGGCCGTCAAAGACGCCGGCGTCTTTAAGATCGGTGGCGTTCAGACCTCCACGCTTTTCTCCCTCCTCAACGAAAAAGACGGTCAGACCCGTGGCTTCGATGCCGGTATCGCACAGCTCCTGTCCAACTACATTCTGGGCGAGAACAAGGTCGAGATCACCCAGGTGACCTCGGACACGCGCGAGTCCGTCCTGCAAAACGGCCAGGTCGACGCTGTCTTTGCCACCTACACCATCACTGACGAGCGCAAGAAACTCGTCTCCTTTGCCGGTCCCTATTACTACACGCAGCAGGCCATCCTGGTGCTCGCCGATAACGACGACATCAAGGGCGTCGACGACCTGGCCGACAAGAACGTCGCCGTCCAGTCCGGCTCCAACGGCCCCGCCATCCTGGAGGAGTTCGCCCCCAAGGCCAGCCAGCAGGAGTTCAAGACCGACGAGGAGGCCCGCCAGGCACTCCAGCAGGGTCGCGTTGATGCCTACGTCATCGATAACAACATGCAGCAGAGCGCCCTGGTTCGTGAGCCCGGCAAGTACAAGATCGCCGGCAAGCCCTTCGGCAGCAAGGAGCCTTACGGCATCGGCCTGCCGCTCGATTCCGACGGCGTCGCCTTCGTCAATGACTTCCTTAAGAAGATTGAGGACGACGGCACCTGGACCGAGCTGTGGCAGATCTGCATCGGCGACCGTACGGGCGACACCAACGTTCCCGAGCTGCCCGAGATCGGCGCCTAGGCAGCGAGCCTGGTAACGGCCGCAACGAAACCATATGGAAACGCATGATGCGCTTTATTGCGGTAAACTGTTTCCTCACTGAGTTGTCGGGGCTTCCGTACACACGGGAGCCCCTTTCCTTATCGGCGGGAGGTCCGCATGAGTCTCTCCGAACTCTGGTCGCTCTATGGCCAGAACTATATCGACGCGCTGCTAGCGACCTGGGGCATGACGCTTGAGTCGTTTGCCATCGCCATGGTACTGGCCGTCGCCGTCACCGTGATGCGCGTGTCGCCGCTCAAGCCGCTGCGCGTCTTTGGCGACCTGTATGTCCAGGTCTTCCGTAACATCCCCGGCATCGCGCTGCTCATTATCGTCGTCTATGCGCTGCCGCCGCTCAAGGTCGTCCTGCCATACCGCACCTGCGTTATCGTCGCCACGGTCCTTTTGGGCTCGGCCTTTGGCTCCGAGAACTTCATGAGCGGCATCAACACCGTCGGCGTCGGCCAGGTGGAAGCCGCCCGCTCGCTGGGCATGGGCTTCAGCCGCATCCTCGCCAAGATCGTGATTCCGCAGGCGCTGCGCTCGAGCGTGCTGCCCATGACCAACCTCTTTATCGCCGTCATGCTCACTACCGCCTTGGGCAGCCAGGTGCCACTTAAGCCGCAGGAGCTCACCGGCGTGGTGAGCTACATCAACACGCGCTCGCTCGGCGGCGTCGCCGCGTTCTTTATCTCGGCGCTCGGCTACCTGGGCACGGCCTTTGTGGTGAGCCACATTGGCAACTACATCGATAAGAAGGTGAGGATCCTCCGATGAGCAAGCATTCCTCCCCTGCACTTACCATGCGCGATGCGCTCTACGAGGCTCCCGGCCCCAAGATGCGCGCCAAGATTCGCATCGGCACCGCCATCTCGCTTGTTGCCGTGGTCGCACTCGCCGTCCTGGTACTGCAGCGCTTTTATGTGACCGGTCAGCTTTCGGTCCACTACTGGTATTTCTTTACACACCTCACTACCTGGAAGTTCCTGCTTGCCGGCTTTGAGGGCACCGTTAAAGTCGCACTCACTGCCGGCGCCATCGCGCTGGTGCTGGGCTTGGCCCTTATGCTCGGCCGCACGAGCGATATTAAGCCGCTGCAGCTGGTCTGCCGCGTGCTCACCGATTTCTTCCGCGGCGTGCCGAGCCTGCTGTTCATCTACTTCTTCTTTTTGGTGCTACCCCAGTACAAGATCGCGCTGCCGTCGTTTTGGATGCTCACGCTTCCCGTCGCGCTCGCTGCAGCCGGCGTACTTGCCGAGATTTTCCGCGCCGGCGTCAACGCCGTACCGCGCGGGCAGGTCGAGGCGGCTCAGGCGCTTGGTCTCTCCAAGGCTAAAATCACCTTTAAAATCGTGTTGCCGCAGGCCATTCGGTTTATCATTCCGTCGTTGATTTCGCAGCTTGTGGTCGTAGTCAAAGACACCACCGTCGCCTACGTGGTGAGCTACCCCGACCTCATGCAAAA
>CABSNA010000144.1 GCA_902478865.1 uncultured Collinsella sp. | reverse complement strand
GTGTATAAGAGACAGATTGCGGTGAGGATTAAGTTTTAATCATCAGGATTAGCGGCGCTTGCGGGCGGCCGTTGCCTTGCGGACGGAGGTCTTCTTGGTAGGAGCCTTTTCCTCAGTGGGAGCGGCGGGGGAGACCGGGGCTTCCTTGGCGGGTTCGACCTTAGGCTCAGCCTTTGCCGTAGCCTTCGGAGCGGTCTTGACCTCGGCGACCTTCGGCGACGGCTCGGCCTTTACCGCGGGATTGGCCTCGGCCTTGGGAGCAGCAGCCTTGGTCGTGGACTTCTTGGCCGTCGTCGTTGCGCGCTTGCGCGTGGTGGTCTTGGCGGTCGGCTTGGCCTCGGCAGCTGCCTCCTCGACCTTGACGGCGGGCTTTACGGCAGCCTTCGGAGCGGCCTTGGACGCAGTAGCCTTGGCGGCCGCCTTGGGAGCAGCCTTCGTTGCAGTGGCCTTGGTAGCCGTCGCCTTCGTAGCTGTAGTCTTCTTGGTGGTCGTGGCCTTGGCCGCGGTTGTCTTCTTGGCAGCAGTCTTGGCCGGAGCCTTTGCCGCGGGCTTAGCCTCGTCGGTTGCGACCTCGGCCTTTACCTCGGGAGCGACCTCGACCTCGGCGGCCTTCTTGGCAGCGGCGGTCGTACGCTTGCGCGTGGTCGTTGCCTTGGCGGTAGTTGCCTTGGCAACGGTGGCCTTGCTCGTAGTCGCAGTCTTGCTCGCAGCGGCCTTCGTGGTCGTGGTCTTCTTAGCCGTCGTCTTACGAGTCGCGGTCTTCTTTGCCGTAGACTTCGCAGCAGGCTTCACCTCGGGCTCGGGCTTGGGAATAGCCTCGACCTTCACCTCGGGCTCGGGCTTAACGGGCTCAGCTTCAATCGGCTTCTCTTCGGCCTTGGGCTCCTCAGCGGCCACCGGCTCAGCAACAGCCTCAGGCTCATCGACAACAGCCGCAGGCCTCTCAATCTCCGGATGCATAAAGAAGTACAGGTCCAGATACTTGTCGGCCGAGCGCGTCCAGCTAAAGTCCTGACTCATGGCCTGCGTGACCAGCTGGTTCCAGGCATCGCGGTTGTCCCAGAACAGGCGCGCCGCGCGGAACACGGCGTCGCCCATCTCGTCGCCGTTAAAGTTACTAAACGAGAAGCCCGTGCCCTCGCCGGTAAACTCGTTATACGGGATCACCGTGTCCTTCAGGCCGCCGGTCTCGCGAACAATCGGCAGGGTGCCGTAGCGCATGGCGATGATCTGCGACAGGCCGCAGGGCTCAAACTTCGAAGGCATCAGGAACATGTCGGCTGCGGCATACATACGCTGCGACAGCGCGGGATCGAACTCGATGCGTGCGGCCATGGTGCCGGGGTACTTGTCCTGGAAGTAGCGCAGGCCGTCCTCGTAGTCGCGGTCGCCGGTACCCAGCACGGCCACCTGAACGCCGCCGGCCAGGATGCGGTCGAGCGCATACATGACCAGGTCCATGCCCTTCTGGCGCGTCAGGCGCGTGACCATCACCATGAGCGGGCGGTCGTCGCGAACCTCGAGCCCCAGCTCTTCCTGCAGCTTGGCCTTGCACACGGCCTTGCCGGAACGGTCCTCGACGGTGTAGTTGGCGGCAATGCGCTTGTCGGTCGCCGGGTCAAAGCCTGCCACGTCGATGCCATTCAAAATGCCCTGCAGCGCATACGAACGCTCGCGCAGAACGCCGTCCAGGCCCTCGCCAAACTCGGGCGTCTGGATCTCGTTGGCATAGGTGGGGCTCACCGTGGTGATGGCGTCGGCATAGCGCAGGGCGCCCAGCATGTAGTTGATGCTGCAGGCGTCGCAACGCAGCTGTGAGGCGGCCGCCGGAATATGCGCCACACCCAGGATGTCCTCCATTACGGTGTCGCTAAACTGGCCCTGGAACGCCACGTTGTGGATCGAGAACACGGTCTTGACGCGGTCATACAGCGGCAGGCCCTGGTAGAACTCGCGCAAGAACACGGGCGCCAGCGCCGTTTGCCAGTCGTTGCAGTGCAGGATGTCGCACTCAAAGCCGGCCGGCAGGTGCTGCAGGCTCTCGGTGATGGCCTTGGAGAAGAACGCAAAGCGCTCGCCGTCGTCAAAGAAGCCGTACGGATAGTCGCGCGCAAAGTAGCGCTCGTTGTCGATGAACATATAGGTGACGCCGTCGTGCTCGAGCTTCTCGAGTCCGCAGTACTCATTGCGCCAGCCCAGGCTCACGTAAAAGTCGGAGAAGTGCTCCATCTGCGCCTTGTACTCGTCCTTGATGGTGGCGTACTTGGGCACCATCACGATTACCTCGGCGCCGGCGCGCACAAGCGCCGCGGGCAGCGAGCCTGCCACGTCGCCCAGGCCACCGGTCTTCACAAACGGTGCGCACTCGGCCGAGGCAAACACGATCTGCATCTTTTTGCTGGAATCAGCCATTTTGTCTCCCATGTTGCAATTCGAGAATAGCCGCCTGGCGCTAACCGGGCGGCTATTCTACATGTTACGAGCGATGTTGCGGTGCCAACGTTAACGTACGATGGTGGTGTCGGAAGTTAACGGAGCCTTGCCCAGCACCAGGATGTTCTCGGGCGTGCCGCGAAGCTCGGTGTTGGTGGGGACCACGTTGTTCTTGTCCAGAATGGCATTCTCGACACGTGCGCCGCTCTTGATGATGCAGCTCTGGTTGATGATCGAGTTGGTGACCGAGGCGCCCTCCTCGACCACGACGCCGCGCGACAGGATCGAATTGCGCACGGTGCCCTTGATGATGCAGCCGGCCGAGATGATCGAGTTGCACGCGTGGCTACCGGTCGCATAGCGCGAAGGCGGCACGTCGTGGGCCTTGGTCAGGATCGGGCGCTCGGGATCGAAGAGCTGATCGGCCACGGTCTGGTCGAGCAGGTCCATGCTGCGGCGATACAGCGACTTCTCGCTAAACACGCCCACGACCTCGCCCTTGTACTCGTAGCTGCACACGTCGATGTTGCCCAAGTCGCCCTGGAGCGCCTCGAGCAGGTCCAGATAGTCGGCGGCCTGGTAGTGGTCGATAATCTCGAGCAGCGTCTCGCGGTTGACGATGCAGCAGTCCATGGAGGCGTTGTCGCCGTACACGACGCCGGCGCTCACGCCCGTCAGGCGGCCGTTCTCGTTAATCTCGAGCTTGGTCTCGTCTTCGACATTGCGCGTGGCCTTGCAGTACACCACGGTCATCTGGGCGCCGGAGTTCTCGTGCGCCTCGATGATGGTGTTGAGGTCCATGTTAAAGATGATGTTGGTGCCCATCATCACGACATAGGGCTTCTCTGAGCGCTGGAATAGCGTCTTGTTGGAGATTATGTCGCGCAGCAGGAAGCGCATGCCGCCCTTGGTGGTGCCATACGCGTTGCCGGGCACCATGAACAGGCCGCCCTTCTTGCGGTCCAGGCCCCAGTCCTTGCCAGAGCCCACGTGGTCGATCAGCGAACGGTAGTTACCCGGCATGACGACGCCGACGGTCTTGATGCCGGCATTCATCATGTTGGACAGCGGGAAGTCGATCAGGCGGTAGCGGCCCAAAAACGGAACGGATGCGATGGGGCGGTCCTTGAGCAGCACACTGCCGTAGGACGAAGAGTAGTTAGCGGTGATATAACCGATGGCCTTGCGATTGATCATCGGATCATTCCCCCTTCCCGATAACGACGTCATTTCCAACGACGGCCGTATCCTTGGTGGTATCGACAGAGCCGAGCTTCACGCCCTCTTCGACCGTGGAGTTCTCGCCCAAAATAGCGCGGCAGATGTGCGCGCCGCTCTTAACGTGCGCACCCGGCAGCAGTACGGAGTCCTCGACCACGGCGCGCTCCTCGATAATGACATCGGTCGAAAGGATCGAGTGGCGAGCGGTGCCGTAGATCTTGCAGCCATTGGAAACCAGGCAGTCGTCTAGGCGGCCGTCCGGGCCAATGTAGTGCGGCGGACGCGTGGTGATGTTGGACATGATGGGGAAGTTCTTGTCGAACAGATCGAACTCGGGGTTGTTACCCAGCAGGTCCATCGAGGTCTCATGGAAGCTGGCGATGGTGCCGACGTCCTTCCAAAAGCCGTGGAACTCATAGCTGTACAGGCGCTTGTTCTCACCGAGCAGCTTGGGGATGATGTCCTTGCCAAAGTCGTGACTCGAGCGCTGGTCCAGAGCGTCCTCCTCAAGCGCCTCGATCAGCACGTCGGCCGAGAAGATGTAGATGCCCATCGATGCGAGGTTCGAATCGGGCTTCTCGGGCTTCTCGGTGAACTTGGTGATGCGGCCGTCCTCGGGGTCGGTGGTCAGGATGCCAAAGCGGCTGGCTTCCTCCCACGGCACGGGCATAACGCTCACCGTGAGGTCGGCGTTGTTCTCAATGTGCGTCTTGAGCATC
>CABSNA010000143.1 GCA_902478865.1 uncultured Collinsella sp. | reverse complement strand
GCTCGGAGATGTGTATAAGAGACAGCGGTTACCACAGCCATCGAGGGCTTGCGCACTATCGAGTGGGGCCATGCGCTTTTGGGCGACGGCCAGACCAACGTCATCATTATTACCATCATCATTATCTGCGGCCTATTTGCCATGCAGCGCGCCGGTACCTCGTCGATCGGTAAGCTCTTCGGCCCGCTCATGACGCTGTGGTTCCTGTTCCTGGCAGGCGCCGGCCTGTTCAACATGCTCGGCAACCTGTCCATCTTGCGCGCGCTCAACCCCATCCGCGGCATTATGTTCCTGTTCTCGCCCATCAACCATTCGGGCATTATGGTGCTCGGCTTTGTCTTCCTGTCGACAACCGGTGCCGAGGCACTCTACTCGGACATGGGCCACGTGGGCAAGGCAAACATCTATGCATCCTGGCCATTTGTTAAGGCGGCCCTTATCCTCAACTATCTGGGTCAGGGAGCTTGGCTACTCGCCAATAACTCCAACCCCCAGATGCTTGCGATGGATATCGTTAACCCGTTCTATATGATGCTTCCCGAGCCCCTGCGCCCCTTTGCCATTGTGCTTTCGGCCGTGGCGGCCATCATCGCCTCGCAGGCGCTCATCACCGGCTCGTTCTCGCTGGTATCCGAGGCAACGCGCCTCAACCTTATGCCGCACCTGCGCATCCACTACCCCAGCGACACCAAGGGTCAGCTCTATATTCCGCTCGTCAACAACATCATGTGGGTCGGCTGCATCTTCATCGTGCTGTTGTTCCAGAACTCCGAGCGCATGGAAAGCGCCTATGGCCTCGCCATCACCGTGACCATGCTCATGACCACCACGCTGCTGACGAGCTATATCGCCGGCATCCTCAAGCACAAGCTGGGCGCCTGCATCTTTGCCCTGCTCTTTGGTGCCATTGAGCTGTGCTTCTTCGCTTCGTGCCTCACCATGTTCTTTGACGGCGGCTACGTCATGATCTTCCTGGCCGCACTGCTGTTCGGCCTTATGTATGTGTGGCGCCGCGGCACCGCCATCGAGCGCACGCAGACGATTCTGCTGCCCGTCTCCAAGTACATCGACCAGCTCAACCGCCTGCGCAATGACGAGACCTACCCCGTGCTCGCCGACAATCTGGTGTTCCTCACCAACAGCCCCGACCCGCTCACGCTCGACCGCGACGTGCTCTATTCCATCCTGGACAAACATCCCAAGCGCGCCAAGGCATACTGGTTCATCAACGTGCATGTCACCGATGAGCCCTATACGCACGAATATTCCGTTGAGACCTTTGGCACGGACTTCCTCTTCCGCGTTCGCCTGGACCTGGGCTTTAAGGTCAACCAGCGCGTCAACGCCTATCTGCGTCAGATCGTCAGCGACCTGATGGCTTCGGGTGAGCTGCCTCCGCAGCATCACACCTACTCCATCTACGAGACACGCGGCAACGTGGGCGACTTCCGCTTTTGTATGCTGCGCAAGATGCTTGCCCCCGAAACGGACATCAACCGCAATGACCACCGTGTGATGGCCATCAAGTACGCCGTCCGCCGCGCCTGCGGAAGCCCGGCACGCTGGTACGGTCTTGAGAACTCGGCCATCATCATCGAGTACGTGCCGCTGTTTGCCCGCATGCGCCCGGCCGTTAAGCTCGTGCGCACCCAGGTGCCGCTCGAGGTTCAGATCGAAGAGGCCGAGGAAATGGAAGTCGACATCTTCTCAGACGACTTGGTCAACGGCAACGAAGCCGGTAAGGACATGAACGTCGATCCCACCGAGTTGCTCGAGAGCGTCGCCGATACGCCCGAACAGCAACTCGACGGACTCGAGAGCACCCAGTTCAACGACGCCAACTTCTAACACGCCACCAGCCATTGACGACAACGGCCTCGCATCTCATAAGAGGTGCGAGGCCGTTTTATGTCGCAACGGACCAGTGAGCTACGAACGACGCGGCTCGGGAACCACGAGCCTATCGGGGCTCGCGCCCTCGGCATCCATCAGGCTCACGTAGCGAATCGACGGATCCCCATACATCGCGTAGTAATAATTGCCCGTGCGCGCGCTAAAGCATCCGGTGTAGATAGTCTTCTCGAACTTGCCATCGCCCATCCTGGACGCTCCCTCGATCATCACCACGCCCTCGAGCGAGCGGAACATGCGAACGACGTTTTCGGTCTCGCTCTCCTTTTGCGGGTAATTGGCATTGAGGTACGCCGCCTTTACAAAACGGCTCGGCGAATAGCAATCGCCCGGAATGCCGCGCATGCCGGCACCGGCTCCATAGGGCTTGAGCTCGGCGCCACGCCATGTCGCCGTCTGCGGAAAATCGCTTGTGGCGGTGATATAGGTGCGTAGGTTTTCCATATGCCACGGGAAGGTCGGCTGATTGGCAAGGGTGTCGACCGGATCGTCGTATACATGCAGGCCGTCAGCCATCATCTCGACCACGATGCTGCGCTGGCTGTCGCCGATAATCCAATGGAGCAGTGACACGCCCAGTCCCTCTCCGGCAGATTTGGCGACAATCACCGTGTCGCGCAGCGCGGCCTCGACCTCATCGACCGTCGAGAACGTCGCTGCCACCCACAGGGGAAACTCATAGGCCGCGATATTGGTCTTGCCGTCGACAGGGCCCTCGGCATACTCGGCATAACCCGGGAAATTGAGACCCGCCACGGCGAGGCCCGCATCGTTGCCGCAATCGAAGAACATAGGGTAGTTCCTGTAATCGATGCACATACCGATCACCGCGTGCGCCGCTGTCGCGTCGTCGATAAACGAATACGGAATGTGAAACCCGCGCGGCATCACGCGAACCTGTTGGCCGTAGTCAAAGCTCCAGTCGAGATTGCGGCCCAGATACATGTGGCCAGAATTATCGGTAAATCGAATACTCGTACACATAGCGCCTCCTAGCTTTACGTTCTTGCTAATTTCATTGTCTCCAAACAAAAAGGCGCTAAACACAAAAGCCCGGACATGACAACAATGTCATGCCCGGGCTATTCAAGCAGGATAAACTCAACCAAGTTAACCCCGCAGGTCGTCTAAGGGGTCAAAGTGCCGCAGATTGTCACGAAAGAGGAGCGAAGCGTACTTAAGGTACGCGAGCGACGATTGAGCGGCAAGGTGCGGTGCTTTGGTCCCCTTAGACCAACTTTCCAAGACAGTGATCGATCATATGCTGGATCATTTGTGCCTCAAAGCCCGCGTAGTCGCGGCGGCACTCCTTCATCTTGCCGTCGACGATCTGGTCAAAGGCAACCTTGCACTTGATATAGCGCGTGGACTTGGTGACCTCCTCGTGCGTCAGGCAGCTCTCCTCCATCTTGCTGGCACCCAGGCCAAACACCAGACGGGGGTTGTAGAGTACGTGAGGCTCGCCGGCATCGTCCAGGTAGACGCAAACCTTCTTGGTAACGCCAATCTGGTTAGCGGCAAGGCAGCCGGCATCGTCGAGCGACTTGATGGTATCGATCAGGTCCTGAGCAACCGACTCGTCCTCGACGGTCGCAACCTCGCAACGCTGGGACAGGATAGCCTCGTCGCGGCAGAGCTCTTTAATCATACGTTCCTCCAAAGAGTTCGTTGTAACCGCTTAAGTATACGGTACCCACACATTTTCATGCGAAAAATACCGTCCGTCTGCTACAAAGCGCCGAACATCAACATGCGATGAACAACAGCGTCGTAAAGGGGCTATAGTAGGTGAGTTCGTGTCAATCGGCCTAAACTCGGGGCCGAACAAGGAAAGGGTATGCATGGACGAACTATTTCACGTCAGCGAGCGCAAGTCCACAATCGGGACCGAACTCCGCGCTGGACTGACAACATTCCTGGCGATGGCCTACATCATCGCCGTCAACCCCGCGGTGCTCTCGGGCGCTGGCATCGATGCAGGAGCGCTCGCCTGCGCCACCTGCCTGGGTGCCGGCATCATGACCATCTGCATGGGCATCTTCGCCAACCGCCCGCTCGCCTGCGCGTCGGGCTTAGGCGTCAACGCGATGATCGCCGGAATCACCACCACCGTCTGCGGCGGTGACTGGCACGTGGCCATGAGCGTCATCTTCCTTGAGGGCGTTGTCATCTTGCTGCTCGTGCTTTGTGGCCTGCGCGAGGCCATCATGGACGCCATCCCGGTTGTCCTGCGTCACGCCATCTCGGTGGGTCTGGGCCTGTTCATCGCCATGATTGGCCTGTGCGATGCCGGCATTATCACCGCTGGCGCCGGTACACTCGTCGGTCTGGGCGACATCACCTCCCCCACCTTCATCGTCGGCATCATCTCCATCCTGGTGACGGTCGCCCTCGCCTGCCGCAACGTCCCCGGCTCGCTGCTCATCGGCATCGTCGTCGCCGTCATCGCCGGTATCCCCCTAGG
>CABSNA010000142.1 GCA_902478865.1 uncultured Collinsella sp. | reverse complement strand
GACCGCTTGGTGTTCGACAACTCCCAGCCGGGCGACTACGAGCTCATTTCGCTCGCGGGCTTTACCTTTGGCGAGCAGGCGTTTGAGGCCAACGCTTCGTTGGATGCCGAAGGCAGGCTTGTTCGTGGCGATGCCGATACAGATGCTGCCGACGATTCGGCCAGTACAATCGTCCCCGGTCCTGCCGACCCCAAGCCCGATTCGTTTGAGCTTGTGTATCCCCGGGCAGTGGGCGTGCGCATGGGCATCTGTCCGTTTCCGGTGCGTGACTCGTATAGCTACTCGTCAATCGCCGCGGCGCTCCATGCCGAGACAGAAGACCGTGCCGCCGAGGCGCGTGTGCCCATGGACGAGTCCGGTGATGATGCGGAGTCGGATGGTTCCGAGATGACGGATGCAGACGTGGCCGCTGTTGAGCCCGCCGGCAACCCTATGGCGCTGGGCTCGGCGTTCCATGCCGCCTGCCAGTGGCTGATCGAGATGGGTTCCGATGCACTGCCCGCTGAGCGTGCCGATGCGCTGGCGCGCCTGTGGCGCCTGACGCCGGAGCAGCGCGAACGCTTCGACGTTGCCCTGGACCGCTGGCTCAAGTCGGCTGTTCGTGCCGACCTGCTCGCGTGGCCGTGCGTTCGCGCCGAGGTGCCGTTCTTTTCGCTGGGCTGTGAGGACAAGGACATTGCCCGCTACGGTGCATATGCCGAGGGCGCCATCGACGCTTTGGCAACCGACCCGGCCGATCCGTCGCGCGCGCTGGTCATCGACTACAAGACGGGCGGCACACCGGACGAGACGCCGGATCAGCTGCAGGAGAAGCACGCCCTGCAGGCGCGCGTCTACGCTGATGTTCTGCACAAGGCGGGCTTTGAGGCCGTGACCGTCAAGTTCGTCCGCGCGGAGCAAGTCGACCTCGCCAACCCGTGCGAGCCTCAGGTGGTCACCTACAGCCTCTAGCCCTCAATAACTTGCGGTGGAATACGGACTGTTTTGGCCAAAAAAGCCGCCAAACAGTCCGCATTTCACCGCAACTGCGTGAGTAGCCGTGTGGGTTTGGCTAGGTTCGGGTGCTGTCCGTGCCGTGGGGTAAAATCGTTCAGTCAGAACACGAACCCGCATCGGAGCTCATCACATGGCATTCGTCCATCTGCACAACCACACCGTTTTCTCCATGCTCGACGGCGCAACCCGTATCCAGGATATGGTCAATCGCGCCGTAGAGCTGGGCATGCCCGCCGTCGCCATTACCGACCACGGCTACATGTATGGCGTGCCCGACCTGGCGCTGGCCTGCGACGCCGTCAACCACAACACGCCTGAGTACAAAACCTGGAGTCACGACAAGGCCTTTTTGGAAAAGGATCGCCGCGACGAGCTGGTGGAGCCCGATCCCGAGGAAAACCCGCGCGAGCATGCCCAGTATGTGAAGGACATGGCCATGTGGGACGAGAAGGGCAACATCGACGAGCTCAAGCCGCCTCTGGTCATCAAGCCCATCTTTGGCTGCGAGGTCTACTTTACGCCGGACGAGACCCTTGCTCGCGACCATAAGCCCGAGCTCTACCACATGATCCTTCTGGCCAAGGACCAGGAGGGATACGTCAACCTGATGCAGACGGTCTCCGAGGCAGCCGTGCAGGGCTTTTACTACAAGCCCCGCGTGACGCTCGACAACCTGCGCCGCCACGCCAAGGGCATGATCTGCACCAGCGCCTGCATCGCGGGCATCATTCCCAAATACATCGACCGCGGTGACATGGAGGGCGCCATCAAGTGGGCCGAGACCTTCCGTGATACCTTCGAACCTGGCGACTTTTATATCGAGATCCAGGAACACGGCATCACCACCGACAACGGCCTGACCGATGAGCAGATGGACCGCACGCTCATCGACATCGCCAAGCAGGTAGGCGTCAAGGTCATCGCCACCAACGACTTCCACTACCTGCGCCGCGAGGACGCTCCCGTGCAGGACGTCATCATGTGCATCGGCATGAACGCCAAGGTCGACGACCCCAACCGCATGCGCATGACCGGCTCGGAGTTTTACATGAAGACCGAGGAGGAGATGCGGGCGATGTTCCCGTATTGCCCCGAGGCCTGCGACAACACGCTCGAGATCGCCGACAAGTGCTACGTCGAGCTGGACTGGGACTCCATCATCCTTCCGCGCTTCCCGTTGCTCGACCCCGGCGAGACGCACGAGAGTCAGTTCCGCCGCGAGTGCGAGAAGGGCCTGCGCCAGCACTACGGTGACGACTGGGCCACGCGCGAGATCGGCGGCGTTAACATCAAAGAGCGCTTTGAGTACGAATACAAAGTCATCTGCGACAAGGGCTTTGCCGCCTACTTTTTGATTGTTGCCGAGTACGTGCAATGGGCCAAGGACAACGGCATCGGCGTCGGCCCCGGCCGTGGCTCGGCCGCCGGCGCTATCGTCGCCTACGCCATGAACATCACCGCGTTCGACCCGCTCGAGAACGGCCTGATGTTCGAGAGGTTCCTGTCCCCGCAGCGTACCGAGATGCCCGATATCGATATGGACTTCGACGATGAGCGGCGCCTCGAGGTCGTGGAGCACGTTCGCCAGCTCTACGGCCCCGAGAAGGTCACCCACGTCATCACCTACTCGACCATTAAGGCCAAGCAGGCCATCAACGACGCCGCTCGCGTCCTGGACTACCCGGTCTACATGGGCCAGCGTCTGTCCAAGATGGTCTCGAGCGACCCCAAGGTCAAGCTCAAGCAGGTGCTCGAAAAGCAACCCGGCAAAGAGGACCTGTTTAACCCCGATTTTGCCGAGGCATATAAAAAGGACGACGACGCCCGCCGCATCATCGACACGGCGCTCTCAATCGAGGGCCTCACCCGTGGCGAGGGCGTGCACGCGTGCGCCGTTCTGATCTGCCGCGACCCCGTCAACGAGCACGTGCCCACCAAGCTCGACACCAAGGGCGGCGTCGAGATTACCCAGTACGAGGGCCATACCGTTGCCGACATGGGCTTGCTCAAGATGGACTTCTTGGGCCTGCGCACGCTGACTGTTATCTCCAAGGCCAAGGCAAACATCAAAAAGAACTTCGGCATCGACATCAAAGAGGAAGAGATTCCCTTTGACGACCCCGAGATCTTTAAGCTCATGGGCTCCGGCCACACCGCCGGCGTCTTCCAGGTCGAGTCCGCCGGCATGACGGCCACGATCAAGAACATGAAGCCCACCGAGTACAAGCACGTCGTAGCATTGATCGCTCTGTACCGCCCGGGCCCGCTGGGCGCCGGCATGGTCTCGTCCTACATCAACCGTATGAACGGCAAGGAGCCGGCGGTCTCCTACGACGACCGTCTGGACGACATCCTGGGCGAAACCTACGGCACCATGGTCTACCAGGAGCAGGTTATGCTCATCTCCGTCGAGATGTGCGGCTTCTCCAAGGGCGAATCGGACTCGCGTATCCGTAAGCCCGTGGCTAAGAAGAAAATCAAGCTGCTCACGTCGACGGTGCTCCACTGGGAGGATGGCTCCGACGAGACCACCTACGACCACTGGATGAACGGCGCCATCAAGAACAACTATACGCGCGAGGTCGCCCAGAAGATTTGGGACGATGTTCTCGAGTTCGCGTCCTACGCCTTCAACAAGTCGCACTCCGCCGGCTACGCCATCCTGGTTATGCAGACGGCGTGGCTCAAGGCGCACTATCCGCACGAGTACATGGCGGCCGTTCTGACGTCCTATACGGGCAAGACCGACAAGATCGTGCACTACGTCTCGGCATGCCGTCACGACGGCATCCCCGTGCTGTCGCCAGATGTCAACGAGTCCGGTACCGAGTTCACGGCTACCAAGGAGGGCGTGCGCTTTGGTCTGGCCGGCATCCGCGGCGTGGGCACCGGCGTGGCGCAGGCGATTATCGCCGAGCGCGAGGCGGGCGGCCCGTTTAAGACGCTGCACGACTTTGTCGAGCGCGTGGACTCGAGCCAGGCCAACCGCCGCGTGATCGAATCGCTCATCAAGGCAGGCGCCTTCGACTCCACGGGGTATCCGCGTCGCCAGATGATGCACTTTGTGGATAAGAACAACCCCGAGAACATCATCGATGCCGCGGTGAAGCGCCAGAAGGATCGCGCGAGCGGTCAGACGTCGTTCTTTGATATGTTTGGCGACGTTGAGGGCTCGGGCTTTGAGGTGAGCGTGCCCGATCCGGATGGTCAGGAGTGGGACCGCCACCTTAAGCTGAGCCAGGAGAAGGAGGTTCTGGGCATCTATGTCTCGGACCACCCGCTGCGCCCGTTTGAGTATGCACTAGCCAAGGCGCGCGACTTCTCGTTCTCGCAGATCGATACCTGTCTCTTATACACATCTCCGAGCCCACGAGACGCTCATGAATCTC
>CABSNA010000141.1 GCA_902478865.1 uncultured Collinsella sp. | reverse complement strand
TCGTTTTGAATCGCGTCTTCCACATCGTGCCCGGCAAAGGCGTCGGGGTACTGGCGCACCAGCTGCAGCGCGTTGGCACGTGCCTGCTGCGGTGAGATTTCGCAAGGAATACCCTGCTCGGGTACATACTCCGCGCCAACGCCCATGGTCAGGCGCTTGCTAAAGGTACCGGGCTTGAGCAGGTCGGTAACGCCGATCTTATTGCCGCAGGACGGGCACTCAAACACGCGCTGAGTGGACTCGCCTTCAAAGGACGCGCCGCAGAAGGGGCAGGGAATGCTCACGTGCGTGGCTTCTTGGAACTCCTGCGCCGTGCCGCGGTCCTCCCATAGCAGATGCTCCAGAACCGACTGATTGCGCCAGTGCGAATTAAAGAAATACCAGTCCGGGTCCTCCGGGCGCTCGAGCTGCGACACATGGGTGAGCTTAAGTAGCCCATCGACAACCGTCAGCGGCGCATGGCGAATGCCCAAAGCGCTCTTGGGCTCCCCCGCATCGGCCTGCCACGGAACGACCGTGCCGCAATAGGCGCACTCAAAGCTGCGTTTAGCCTGGTGTGAGTACATAGGGCCGCCGCAGTTTTGGCATTTAATGGCAAACATCTCGTCCATGGAAACGTCCTCCTTTGCACAGGGGCTGTCGACATTAAGTATGTCGAGCAAACAGGCACATGCCCATACCCATGTGGCCCAAAATGGACCACCCAGGCAAACGAGAAGGCTCGCTCGTTAGCACCGGCAGACCATTGCTGCATTTTCTGAGCATCGGTGCACAGCGCCTCCGCGCGAGCTACACTATCCCCTTAAACATGACTGTGAGGACGACCGCTATGCTATTTGTAAATCGGCTGGTACATACGCTTGTTCCCGGCAGCGAGGGCGAGCCGGTCGATACCTCCTGCCGCACCAACGCGGGCTTCGCCGCAAGCCTCATCTGCATTGGCCTCAACATCACCCTGTGCCTGGCCAAGGGCATCGCAGGCCTGCTCGCCGGCTCCGTCTCCCTCATCGCCGACGCCTTCAACAACCTCTCCGACGCCTCGAGCAACATCGTGAGCCTGCTCGGGTTCCGCCTTGCCAGCCGCCCTGCAGACGAAGGCCACCCCTATGGCCACGGCCGCTACGAGTACCTAGCCGGCTTGTTTGTCGCCGTCCTGGTTTGCGCCGTCGGCATCAACCTGATCCTCGAGTCGGTCACTAAGATCATCAAGCCCTCCCCCACCGCCTACACGCTGGTCTCCCTAGCCGCTCTCGTCTTGTCCATGCTCGTCAAATTCTGGATGGCCGCATTCAACCGTGCGCTGGGCAACCGTATCGATTCCGAAACACTCATCGCCACAGCACAGGACTCCAAAAACGACGTCATCACCTCGGGATCGGTCCTGGCCGCAGCGCTTATTTCGCAGACGACCGGCTTTGACCTCGACGGCTGGGCGGGCCTGGGCGTGGGCGTCTTCATCTGCATCAGTGGCATGGGCCTGGTGCGCGACGCCATCAGCCCGTTGCTGGGGCAAGCGCCCGACCCCAAGCTCGTCCAGGCAATCCGCGACAAGATCATGTCCTATCCGCAGGTCTTGGGCACACACGACCTGATGGTGCACGACTACGGCCCCGGTCGTCAGTTTGCCAGCGCCCACGTGGAGATGCCCGGCGAGGGCGACGCGTTTGAACATCACGAGATCCTGGACACCATCGAGCACGACATCAAGCGCCAGATGGGCATTGACATCACGCTGCACTGCGACCCCATCGCGACAACCGGCGATGATTTGCGCGGCTGGGTCAAGCGCGGCATCATGCAGATCGACCCCGCACTCTCCATCCACGACCTGCACGAGCACGACGGGTTCGTTTCGTTTGACCTGGTGCGTCCCGACGGCTTTGATATATCCGACGAGGAGCTGCTGGAGCTCGTCACGCGCATCGTGCACGAGCGCCGGCCCGATGCCTCGTGCGTCGTTACGTTTGACTCGGGCTTTAGTTCGCCCGAGCGTCCGGCCGAGCAGCTGTAGCCCCGCTCCGCTCGTCCGCTAGTTTCCCTGCGCGCCCGAGATGCCGTTTTGCAGGGCGTTCCAGGCATCCGTCGCCATGTCGCCCAAGTTCTGCGCGGTATCGCCCAGGTTTTGTGCCGTGTCGCCCAGCTCTTGCGCCTTGTCTCCCAACTCCTGTGCCTTGTTGCTCAATTCCTCCAGCGTATTGGAGCTCGAGCTGTCGGCACCGCTTTGGCCGCCGGACGAGTTGCCCGAGCTGTTCTTGTGCGTGAGTTGAATTTCGAGGTTGCCGTTGTCGTTGTAGTAGGCAGAAGTAACGACCCAGTTGGCATCGACGACGGGCGTTGAGCCATCATCGGTCAGGACCACGGCATTCGAAAGATCGGCGCCGCGCGACTTGAGGAGCTTCTTGGCGTTGGACCAGTACTGCCCCGGGATATCGCCCAGATCGACGGTACTAGACGAGGCGGACTCGGTTTGCTCGGCAGCGGTATCGGCCGTTGAACTCCCTCGCTTGTTGAGCATGCCCGACACGATGGCAAACACAACCGACAGCGCAAAGAAAATCGCCAGCACGATGAGGATCTTCTTGATCACGCTCGACGAACGCGACGGCTTCTTCTCCTCGTCCTCGCCATATTGCGGAATCGACTTGGGGTACTCGCGATACGGCTCGCGCGACTCGTAGCGAGGCTGCGCCGTGCGAGGCATATACGTCGTCTGCTGAGGCTGCGGAATGGGATTTTGCGGCAGGTCATCATAGGGATTCGGCGTCGAAGCAGCATAAGAATCCTGCGGCGCGTAATCAAACGGATCCGGAGCTGCGTTGCCATAGGGGCCTTGCGAAGATGCAGCGTAAGAATCCTGCGCCGTGTCGCCATAGCCCATAACCCGGGTGGGCTCGGCAGAAGGCTGCGTCGCGGCGGGGTCGGTATAACCGGAGTTGGGAACAACGTGGGTCGCATCGGCGCTATCGCCAGCCTGCGCGGAAGCGTAGCCGCCCATCACGGTTGTCTTGTCCTGATCCATGCAACGATTCCTTTCCGTCGCGCGTGAGCCTCAAGTTATCCATGCATTCTACCCGCGCAAAAGCCTATGATGGGCAGAGCCTGTCGGTATCTACAAGACATGCGCGGGCCTAAGGATCAAAAAGTCCCGCCGGGCCTTGTGTGGGCACGGCGGGGCGGACAAGCAGCTATGGACAGCAGACTTAGAACAGGCCGGTGATGTTGCCGTCGTTGTCGACGTCGATGTTTTCGGCCGCGGGCACCTTGGGCAGGCCCGGCATGGTCAGAACACTGCCGGTCAGCGCGACCACAAAGTGGGCGCCGGCAGAAACCTTGAGCTCACGCACGGTGATGCGGAAGTTCTCGGGAGCGCCCAGGGCCTTGGCGTTGTCACTAAAGCTGTACTGCGTCTTGGCGACGCACACCGGCAGGTTGCCAAAGCCATTCTCGCGCAGCTCGGCGAGCTGGCGCTTGGCGGCCGGCGTAAAGTCAACGCCGTCGGCGCGGTAGACCTTGGTGGCAACGGCCTCGAGGGCATCAGCGACATCAGCGCCGTCCTCATAGGCAAACTTGAGCTTGCTCGGCTGCTCAATCAGACGCATGACCTCATCGGCCAGCTCGAGCGCGCCCTCGCCGCCCTTGGCCCAGACCTCGGACAGTTTAACGTTGACACCGAGCTTCTGGCACTCGGACTCGATGAGCGCAAGCTCGGCCTCGGTGTCCGTCGGGAAGCGGTTGATGGCGACCACGCAGGGCAGACCATAAACGTTCTGGATGTTGTCGACGTGACGCAGCAGGTTGGGCATGCCAGCCTTGAGTGCTTCGAGGTTCTCCTCGTTGAGGTCGGCCTTGGCGACGCCACCGTTGTACTTAAGCGCACGAGCGGTAGCGACGATCACGACGGCGCTGGGGCGAACGCCCGTCATGCGGCACTTGATGTCGAGGAACTTCTCGGCACCCAGATCGGCACCGAAGCCGGCCTCGGTAATGGCAACATCGCCAAAGCGCATCGCCATACGCGTGGCCATGATAGAGTTGCAGCCGTGGGCAATGTTGGCGAAGGGACCGCCGTGGACAAACGCGGGCGTGCCCTCGAGTGTTTGCACCAAGTTGGGCTTGAGCGCATCCTTAAGCAGCGCAGCCATGGCGCCCTGAGCCTTGAGGTCGCGGGCGCGGACGGGGTCGCCGGCATAGCTGTAGCCGACGACGATCTCGCCCAAGCGCTCCTTGAGGTCGTTGATGCTCGTGGACAGGCACAGGATTGCCATGACCTCGGAGGCAACGGTGATATCGAAGCCGTCCTCGCGCGGCACGCCCTGGGCCTTGCCGCCAATGCCGTCGATGACGTGGCGCAGCTGACGGTCGTTCATATCGACGACGCGCTTCCAAGTGATGCGCTTAACGTCAATACCTGT
>CABSNA010000140.1 GCA_902478865.1 uncultured Collinsella sp. | reverse complement strand
GGCTGCAGTTGATGCTGCCGCCGGTACGGCCAACGCACCGCTCGTTAACACGCTGCTTCTGCGCAGCATGCAGCGCGCGCTGTACAAGCCGCGCAACGAGGGCCACTTTGCGCTCGCCGCGCCGTGCTACTGTCACTTTACGAGTCCCATCCGCCGCTACCCCGATCTGGTGGTGCACCGCGTGCTCAAACTGCAGTTGGCCTATGAGCGGCTCGGCGGCAAGGACGCCTTGGTCCGTACGCCGCGGCTGATCGGCAAGGGGCGCGAGTCGCTGCCGCGCATTCTGCCGCAGATCTGCCGCGCATGCAGCGATGCCGAGCGCGCGGCAGATGCCGCCAGCCATGCGACGCAAAAGATCAAGATTGCCCAGTACTATGAGGACCGTCTGGGCGAGCGCTATGCCGGAACCGTCTCGTGGGTTAGCAGCATGGGCCTCTTTGTGCGCTTGGACCTAACACAGGTCGAGGGCCTGGTTTCAATTAAGAGCCTGGGCAACGAGTGGTTCGAGTTCGACGAGGACGCGCTCACGCTCACAGGTGCCGACACGGGCACCCGTTACGAGCTGGGGCAGCGCGTGATTATCGAGGTCTCGCGCGTCAATACCACGCGTGGGCACTTGGACTTTAAGCTTATCCATTAGCTAAATCCCGACTCGTGGCGAGAGAGCGGAGGGCGGTCTTTCGGGGCCGCCCTCCGCATTTGAATAGTGGCTACCTTGCTGTCTGCTCGGCCGCCCGCTTACCTGCAATTTGAGAGGTAAAACCTACCAAAATAAACCTGTCCCTTTTGGCAGGTTTACAAGAAAGCGGGGATGAGATGGCGACGGTGTACGGGTATGCGCGGGTGAGTTCGCGCGATCAGAATCTGAATCGGCAGCTGGATGCGCTGGGCGCCTATGGCGTGGGCTCAGCGAATATTTATGCCGACCATGCGAGCGGCAAGGACTTCGATCGACCGCATTATCGCGAGCTGTTGCACGTCCTGGGAGACGGGGACGTGCTGGTGGTGCTTTCTATCGACCGACTTGGTCGTAATTACTCCGAGATTCTTGAGGAATGGCGACGCATTACCAAGGAGCTCGGGGTTGCCATTGTGGTGTTGGACATGCCATTGCTTGACACGCGCGCTAGGGCCAGCGGCGCGCCGGATGTGACCAACACCCTGATTGCCGATATTGTGCTGCAACTGCTGAGCTACGTGGCGCAGGTGGAGCGCGAGAATATCCATCGGCGCCAGGCGGAGGGAATTGCAGCGGCGCGGGCGCGAGGGGTTCGTTTCGGTCGACCTCGCAAGCCGTGCCCTCCTCAGTTTGAGCTGGTGCGCGATAGCTATGAGGCAGGCGATATTACCCGCAGCCAGGCAGCAAAGTGCCTGGGCGTGTGCGTGGGGACGTTCGATCGCTGGATGCGCGAGGCGGGGTAGGGGTTTGCGTCGCTTTGTCGCTTCCTGTTGCGATTCAAATTTTGATACGGTGACGATGTCATTTGGGGCTACACTCGCTGATATTCAAAAAAGGAGGTTGGCCCTTGGCGCGCGTAAAACAAATAATCGGATGGACCGCAATTGTTCTGTTCGTTGCAACGCTGGCGGGCATCTGGGTGCTGACGGAGCAAAATGCGGTGGAGACGTCGTTGCTGAGCGAGTCCACCGCGCGTGTGGTGGAGGGTCAGGCTACGGGCGTTCAGGCTACCGATGCCACGGGTGAAGCCCAGACGGAGAACGGAATGACCGGGGGCGCCGATTCGGCTGCCTCGAATGTCCGGTCTGGCCGACTTGCTTCCATTCGCATGTGGGTGGGCACAAACGTCCGTCGCGTTGCCCATACCGTAGAGTTTTTCTTCGTCGGATTGTTCGCCTCGGTGGTCGTGGTCTGCTTTTCCAGGCGTCCGTGGAGCGTATGCTCCCGTTGCGTGCCCGTATTGCTCTTTTGCGCCGCCTGCTCCGTTGGCGATCAGGTACATAAGATCTTTGTTCCCGGCAGGCATTTCGACGTTATCGATTTAGGATTCGATGCTGCGGGCTATGTCACCGCCATGCTGTCGGTATTGCTGGCAGCGGCGTTGGTACGCCATGCGACGCGCCCCGATCGGCGCCCATGCGAGGCGCTAGCCGGTAGCAAACCCGTTTCTGATAATGCGACCTCGTTGAATTATTTTGTGTCGCGCGTATTTCCGAGCGGTCGGATTTGAGGGGCGAGCGGTAGAACGCTCGCCCTTTGTGCGCCACGATGCGGCACAATGTACCGCAAAAGCTGTTTGTATCCGGTACGAATCGTTCGTTGGTCTTTAATTCTTATCAACGGAGGTGTTTGAGATGGCAAACGGATTGCTTTTGCGGCTTCGCGAGCGTGAGCTCAGCGCGAGCCCGGCGGAACGCAATGTCATCGCATATGTAAGCGCTCATCCGCACGAGGTGGTCGGGCTGTCCGTCCGCGGTCTTGCCGATGTCACGTTCTCCTCGCCCTCGAGCATTTTGCGCTTTTGCAAGCGTTTGGGTTTTGCGGGCTACAAGGAGTTCCAGCGCGAACTGATTGCCGAGCTGGCGCTCTTAGGTGACAAGAAAGACATAGCTCTCGAGGACATCTCCATGGATGACAGCGTCGAACGTATCGTGGGGAAGGTGATGAAAAGCAACGTGCGCACGATCGAGGCGACGGCGCGAACGCTCGATTACACCGTCTTGGAGCGATGCGCGGCCCGTCTTAAGCGGGCACGCGCGGTCAATCTGTTCGGTATTGGTGCCTCTCGTTTGGTCGCGCACGATCTGGCGCAAAAGCTCATGCGTGTCGACAAAGAGTGCCATCTGTACGACGACTGGCATGATCAGCTCTTATGTGCCAAGAACATGCATGAGGGCGATATGGCAATCGCCTTTAGCTACTCGGGCTTGACGCAAGAGGTGCTGGACTGCACCGCCGAGGCTCAACGTCACAACTGTCCCGTTGTGGCCGTTACCAAAGTAGATGGATCATCCAAGCTTGCCACCATGGCCGATGCCGTGCTCGGCGTTGCTGCGAGTGAACCCTTGGTCCGCAGCGGTGCCATGGCTTCGCGTATGGCCCAGCTTATGGTTGTCGATGCCCTTTACGCTGCTTACGTTGCCAGCGACTACGAACGGGCGACGCATGTCATTAAGCAAAACTACATCGAGAAACAGGAAAGATGAGGTGAATGAAATGCTCGATTTAACAAAATTCACGACCGAACAGCGTAATCAAAGGTCAATGGACCTCGATACGATGACATCGCTGCAAATCGTCACGACGATGAACGATGAGGATCTTCGTGCCGTCCAGTCGGTCACGAAAGTGTTGCCCCAGGTTGCCACAGCAATCGACTGGGCTGCTGAGGCACTCGAGCGCGGCGGGCGCGTCTTTTACATGGGCGCAGGCACCAGCGGTCGTCTGGGCGTACTCGACGCTTCGGAGTGTCCGCCCACGTTTGGCGTGTCACCCGATCTGATTGTCGGGCTCATTGCCGGAGGCGAGACGGCGTTTATCAGGGCTGTCGAAGGTGCCGAAGACAGCGAGGAGCTTGGCGCGAACGACCTGCGAGAGCGTGGACTCTCGGACAAGGATCTTGTCGTTGGCCTGGCGGCAAGCGGTCGTACTCCCTATGTGGTGGGCGGCCTTGTGTACGCCAAGGCAACTGGGTGCAAGACCATTGCAATTGCCTGTAACCAAGGGTCGAAGATCGGGGAGAGCGCAGATCTTGCCATTGAGCCCGTGCCCGGTCCTGAGGTGCTGACCGGCTCAACGAGGCTCAAGGCGGGAACGGTCCAAAAGCTCATTCTTAACATGATTTCGACCGGTGCCATGGTCAAGATTGGCAAGGTGTACCAAAACCTGATGGTCGATGTACAGCAGACGAACGAGAAGTTGGTGGTGCGCGGCCAGAACATCGTGATGGAAGCGACCGACTGCACGCGCGAGCGCGCTGTTCAGGCGCTTGCGGATGCCGGCGGCCACGTAAAAACCGCTATTGTCTCGGTGCTGTTGGACTGCGATGCCGAGCAGGCTGCGGTAGCTCTTGAACGGGCGCACGGCCATGTCCGTACTGCGGTGAGTGGCCATGAGAAGAGCAATGCCGATGTCCAATAGGTGCACGGCGTGAGCTGATATGACATCTAGACGAGACACCCAATACAAGGAGGAGTTATGACGAACAAAGAGCTGGCTCAAAAGCTACTGGACCTTTTGGGCGGTAAAGACAACGTGCTCGCAAACGCGGCGTGCATGACGCGCCTGCGCGTGACCGTCAAAGACACGGGCAACGTCGACACGGAGGGTATTAAGGCGCTCGACGGCGTGATGGGCCTGGTTGAGGATGACACGATGCAGATCGTGCTGGGTCTGGGCAGGGTGAATAAGGTGCTCGAGGAGTTCTCCAAGCTCACCGGCCTTGCGAAAGGCGTT
>CABSNA010000139.1 GCA_902478865.1 uncultured Collinsella sp. | reverse complement strand
TTCCCTGGGGCTGCACGCAGGCCGCGATGACCATGAGCGTGAGGATGGAGCATAACAGCGTGCCGCCGCGATACTGGAATGCGGTGTAGCCGTTGGTGAGCGCGACCATGGCGGCGAGGCCAACCAGACCCACGACGCCCAACACATCGATGGATGCGGGCGAGGACCAAAAGCGCACGAGGACGCTCGGCTGCGCCGGGGCGGCCTCGGCTGATTCGTCGGCCTTCTCGCCAGGCTTGCCCTCGGCGTTCTTGCCGCGCTTGGCGGCGCCAGCCAGGCGATTGAGCCCCAAACGATGCGCGAGACGCACCGGCGCCAGGTCGCGATCGGGGATAAAGGCCATCCAGGCGCCCAGCAGCAGCGAGAACACGCGGGTGTCGGTGCCGTAGTACACGCGGCTGGGGTCG
Source organism: uncultured Collinsella sp. (assembly GCA_902478865.1). Classification (GTDB taxonomy): domain Bacteria; phylum Actinomycetota; class Coriobacteriia; order Coriobacteriales; family Coriobacteriaceae; genus Collinsella. Next base: position 4,046 of record CABSNA010000139.1, on the reverse strand, counting down.
GCGGCGGGGTTGTAAAGCACCATCATGGCGAGGGCAGATACCGCGGCAAGGCCCAGAACCACGCGGCGCGTGTTGGGCTTGCTCACATGCATGGATACCATGGCAAACAGCAGTGGCGGCCAAATCAGGTAGAACTGTTCCTCGATGGCAAGCGACCAAAAGTGCGTGAGTGGCGAGGGGTCACCCAGAGCATTGAAGTACGAGACGTTTTGGGCAATCTGCCACCAGTTGTTGAAGAACAGCAGCGACGGCAGGATGTCGGGGCGCATCTTGGTGAGCATCACGTGGTTAAAGATGGTGCACAGCGCGCAGGTCACGAACACTACCGTTACCACGGCGGGGACCAGGCGACGGATACGGCGAATCCAGAAGCTCTTAAGGTCGATGCGGCCGGTCTTGGCGACTTCGTTGAGCAGCAAGCGCGTGATCAGATAGCCCGAAAGCACAAAGAAGATCGTGACGCCGAGCAGGCCGCCCTGAGCCCACGTGAGGTTGAGGTGATAGAGCACCACCGCGACGACGGCGAGCGTTCGCAGGCCGTCGAGAGCGGGGATATAACGAGATTTGGGGCGCGCAGGTGCCTGCTGGTCGGCAGCGGACGAGCGTGTGGCGCCGGTGTTGGTCTTGGCTGCACGGGCACCCTTGTTGGTGGGCGTTCGATGCGGGACCGGGCCGCGTCGCGACTCGCCGGCGCGGCGGTCGGCGCGCGGGCGTTCGTGCGGCGCCTGGTTATCGGGCGTGCGGCGCGGTCCGCGCGGGCTCGATGGTGGGAATTGTTCCATAAAACATCATCCAATGACGAGAATAATCAGCACATATTCATTGTAGCTGCCTGCTCCTGTGAATGCTTGCTGCTGGCGCAACCTCAAGGGCGCGTTCACATCAAAGTGAACTAAAGTTATAGAGGTGCGAGGGCGCACGATCGACGGCCGACGGTGGGCATAAGGCCCGCAGATGAGGAGGTTCCCATGGCAGATCGCGGCATCGTTGCGGTGTTCGGCAGCATGAACATGGACCTTTCGGTGGCGTGCGAGCGCATGCCGCGCGCGGGTGAGACCGTCGGTGGTAGCGGTTTTATCACCAACGCTGGCGGCAAAGGCGCCAACCAGGCCGTCGCTGCCGCGCGCATGGGCGCGCGCACGAACATGATCGGCGCGGTCGGGCGCGATGCGTTTGGCGATGCGCTGGTAGCGGGACTTCAGGATGCCGGCGTGGGCGTTGAGTTCGTGGCGCGACGTGACGACGTGGAGACCGGCACCGCGACCATCATTCGCTGCAAGGGCGACAACCGCATCGTGCTGTCGCCGGGCGCCAACCATGCGCTCGCGGGCGAGGACGTTGCCCGCGCGCTGAGGCACCTGGTGGCCGATGAGCCCGACGGCGACGCCAGCGATATTGCCCCGGCTGCTGGAAGCGTCTTTATCGCCCAGGGCGAATGCGACCTGATAGCGGCTGCCGAGGCGCTTGTTTGCGCTCACGAGCTGGGGTTCTATACGATCTTTAATCCAGCGCCTGCCTGTGAGTTGCCTGCGGAGGCCTGGCCTGCGGTCGACTTGGTCTGCCCCAACGAGACCGAGTGCCAGGTTCTGACGGGTATCCTGCCCAAGGATGATGAGAGCTGCGCCGCGGCGCTCAATGCCCTGCTCGCCAAGGGTGCTGGAGCTGCGGTCATCACGCTGGGCGGCGCCGGCTCGGTTGCGCTCGGCGATGGCGGTGAGCTGCTGCACATGCCGGCACTTTCGAACACGTTGGTCGATACGACGGCCGCGGGCGATACGTTTATCGGTGCGCTTGCCGCGGCTCGCCTGGAGGGCTTGCCGCTCTTTGAGTGCATGGCCGCGGGTGCTCGCGCCTCGGCGGTGACGGTGTCGCGCCTGGGCGCTCAGCAATCGATTCCCACGCGCGCCGAAGTTGAACATTGGTTTGGTTAAACGATAAAGACGGAGAAGCGGAGTAGAACAATGGCAATCAAGAAGCTGATCCTTGATCTGGATATGGGTGTGGACGATGCGATGGCGCTGGCCTATGCCATCGCGAGCCCCGAGGTGGAGCTCGTGGGCATCACCACGTGTTTTGGCAACGTGCGCGTCGAGCAATCGGCGCACAACTGCCTGGCGGTGCTCGATCTGCTGGGTCGCCCTGAGGTTCCGGTGTACCTGGGCGCCGATCGTCCCATTAAGGCGACTGAGCCCTATACACCGCCGGCGTCCACCACGCTCATCCACGGCAAGAACGGCATTGGCGGGGCGAGCGTGCCCGCGTCGCCGTACGAGCCGGTGGGGGCGACGTCGGCCGACGGTAACGCGGCGGTCGATTATCTGATTGATGCCGCGCGCACCTATGGTCCCGATCTGATCTACGTGGCGACCGGCCCGCTCTCCAACCTGGCGCTTGCCCTGGAGCGCGATGCGGCGGCGATGATGTCTATCGGTCGCGTGGTCGTGATGGGCGGTGCGCTTACCGTGCCCGGAAACGTGAGCGCGGGCGCCGAGGCCAACATGGCAAGTGATCCCGAGGCGGCCGATGCCGTGCTGCGTTCGGGCCGCAAGCTCACTATGGTGGGTCTGGATGTGACGCATCGCGTGGTGCTCACGCGTCGCGACATTGCCGGCTGGACGGGCTCGGGCACCATGGCCGGTTGCGCGTTTGCGAGCATGGTGGAGCACTACATTGGCTCGTACGAGATGAGCGCCCCCTACCTGGGTGGTTGTGCGCTGCACGATCCGCTGGCCGTTGCCGTGGCGATCGACCCCACGCTCGTGGGCGCGCTCGGCTGCAATCTGCGTGTTGATCTGCTGGGCGAGTATCGCGGCCGCACCATTTGCGACGAGCGCCGCCTATCCGACCCGGACAAGAGCGCGCTTGTGGCACTGACCGTGGATGCCCCGCGCTTCCTGTCCGAGTTCAAGACGCGCATGGCCCGTGTCCTGGGTTAATAGATTTCCGCGCCCCGCCCCATGTAGTCAATTTGGGACGGGGCTTTTTTAGCTACCGAGTAAATGTGCCCGTTGGGGGAGTAGTCGTGCCACTTCGCTTGACAACAGGCTAAACTAGCTCATAAATATTTACTACTCTGTTTAGATTGAATTTGCGGTCGTTTATTTGCCGAGCCATCGAGCCCCGATGCTCCGCCACGGCCGTTACTAGGGGGAACAATGGCCAAAGCAAGTGTTCGCGAGATTAGCCGCATCACCGGTTTTTCGCCTGCGACCGTGTCCAACGCACTCAACCGCAAGCGTAGCGTGAGCGAGGAGACCGCCAAGGTCATCCTGGAGTGCGCACAGTCGCTCGGCTACCAGCAATCGACGCAGCTCGAGAGCATCCAGTTTGTGCTTGCGCGCAAGACGGGCGCCATCTTGGACGAGAGCACCTTCCATCCCGCGGTCATCGAGGGCGTGGAGCGCCAGGCGCGCCGTCACGGCATGAGCACGAGCTTTGTCTCGCTCGACTTTAGCGACCTGGACGCCGTGCGCCCGCAGGTCGAGGGTCTGATTGCCGATCCGGCCGCCGCTATCGTGCTGATGGGTACCGAGCTGGGTGAGGAAGATTACGCCTTGTTTGCCAACGCTGCCGCCCACCTGATCGTGCTCGATGGCTGGAGCGATCGTCAGTACTTTGATGCCGTAGTTATTGCCAACACCGATTCGGTGCTGCGTGCCGTGGACTACCTTATCGAGAAAGGTCACAAGCAAATCGGCTATCTGGCGGGCGACCTTCGCATCCGCAACTTTAAGGACCGCGAGCGCGGCTATCGCCAAGCGCTTGAGGATGCGGGCCTCGAGGCCAATCCGACATGGCGTGTCACGCTGGGCACCACGCTCGAGGGTGCCTATCGCGACATGGGCGCGTGGCTCGACAGCGTCTCGCGCGATGACCTGCCGACGGCTTTCTTTGCCGAAAACGACGTGCTCGCCGTAGGCGCCATGCGCGCGCTGAACGAGCACGGCATTCGCGTGCCCGAGGATGTCTCGATCATCGGCTTTGACGATCTGTCTTTGGGCGCCTTCTCCAACCCGCCGCTCACCACGGTGCATGTTCCCAAGCAC